>JAOUFP010000021.1 GCA_029858145.1 Nitrospirota bacterium
TACAAGGCTAGTATCGGCCTGGCCGAAAAGGCGAAGCGTGCGGGGGTGAAATCGTTTGTGTACGCGTCAAGCTGCAGCATGTACGGGTATGCGGCGGATGGTCCGAGGACAGAGGAGTCCCCGCTCAATCCCCTTACGGCATATGCCCGGTCGAAGGTTCAGACAGAAAGGGATCTCGAGAAGATTGCCGGCGGTAACTTTACTGCGACGAGCCTGAGATTCTCGACTGCGTGCGGAATGAGTGAGAGGCTCAGACTCGACCTCGTGCTGAATGATTTTGTCGCCGGCGCAGTCGCATCGAAAAAAATTACCATCCTCAGCGACGGCACACCCTGGCGGCCTTTGATCAACATCAGGGACATGGCACGGGCCATTGACTGGGCGGTCGGCAGAAGTCCTTCAAACGGGGGAGAATTTCTTGCTGTCAATGTCGGAAGCGATGAATGGAATTACCAGGTCAGGGATCTTGCCGAAGCAGTGGCAAAAGTCATCCCTGACCTTGACGTTTCCATAAACAAGGATGCCCAGCCGGATAAACGGTCCTACAGGGTCAGTTTCGGACTCTTCCGGCAGCTCGCCCCGGCTTATCAGCCGGAAGTCGATCTGATTACGACGATTCGTGAGTTGAAGGAGGGGCTTGAAGGCATGGGGTTCCAGGACGGAGATTTCCGCAATTCACGGTTCATGAGGCTGAAGGTCCTTTCCCACTTCCGGGAAAGGGGCCTGTTATCGGAAAATCTTGAGTGGTCCGGAGGAAATAACCATAAGGGAATGAAAAAAGCCGGGGATATTCAATGAGCGGGACCGGGGGGCATGACAAAATATTCAGGCTGCTGAAGGTCATGGTTGCATTTTTCCCGGTAGTTTTCATGTGCTACGTCCTTTACACAAGGTTCGCCGACTATGCGTTTTATCAGTGGGCCTTTATGAAGGAAGACGGCCCCGTTGAATGGCTGACGTTCATTGCCTATCTTCCTGCCTCCCTGATCGCACTTTTTATCGCGATGGATCTGAAAAAAGAGAACAGGGTATACGGCAATCTGTATTTTATCCTGGCCGCAGGCCTTTTCGTTATCTGCATGGAGGAAATCAGCTGGGGACAGAGGATATTCGGGATTGGTACCCCTTCTTTTTTCATGTCTCATAACCGGCAGCATGAAATGAATATGCATAACATGCTTGCCGGGAGTTATGTGCATTTTTTGTATATTCTCACAGGACTGTACGGGATGCTGTCGAGAGTGTTTTTCAGGAAATTATTCGGGCTCAAAAAAACGACGGAGCGTTATCTTTTTACTCCCGATGTTTTTCTGGCACTATATTTTTTTATGGTTTTTGCTTTCTACTTCTATTGGGACTTTATAAGCCCGCTTGAAAAGTCTTTTTGGGGCGAGTATGTTTTGCGCGGACGATTTATTGATGCCAAGCTGCAGGAGCCGGCCGAATTCATTCAGGCAGCGGGATTTCTTTTCTTTCTGAGCATGAACAGATACAGGCAGAAGAAGGGTGTTTTCAGCGCAGCGGGGCAATTGCATCCGTTGCGTGCAGATGCGAGCGAAGAAAAACCCGGCGCAGGAGTGATATCATGATTTTTCATGAAACGAAGCTCAAGGGGGCTTATATCATTGAGGTAGAGAAAAGGGTCGATGAGAGGGGCTTCTTTGGTCGCAGCTGGTGCAAAAGGGAATTTGAAGAAAATGGGTTGAACCCGAATGCAGCCCAGGCGAATGTCTCCTGCAATAAAAGGAAGGGGACCCTTCGGGGCATGCACTATCAGGCGGCCCCCTATGGAGAGACCAAGCTTGTGCGGTGCACCAGGGGAGCAATCTACGATGTCATAATAGACATGAGACCCGATTCCCCAACATGCAGACAATGGATCGGCGTGGAGCTGACAGAGGGGAATTATACCATGCTGTATGTTCCTGAAGACTTTGCGCACGGATTTCAGACACTTGAGGACGATACGGAAGTGATATACCAGGTATCGCAGTTTTATACGCCGGGGTCCGAACGTGGTATCCGGTATGATGATCCCGCCTTCCGGATAGACTGGCCTCTCGAGGTACGGGTGATTTCAGAAAAAGACAGAAACTGGCCTGACTATTCGCTTTGACATTATGATGCTGGAGAAAGGCGTAACGGTGATAAATGAGGGAATTGATCAGACGATGCAGGGGCAGCTTTATTCTTTTCCCCGGGGGGCCTGCATGGGGGGAGAGAAGCCGGAGAACCTTGAGAGGGCGGTTATGTTAATGATGAAGCACGCAACGGAGGGATCTTATGATTATTGTTGATAAAGCATTGCTGCAGTTGCATGAAGCCGGAAATCCAATCCGTGTCGGCATGATCGGTGCCGGGTTCATGGGCAGGGGGATCGCTCTCCAGATTTGCAACTACGTCCCGGGTATGAAGCTGGTGGCCATTGCCAACCGCAATCCGGATGGGGCCCGCAGGGCTTATGCCGAGGCAGGCATCGAAAAGACGCGGACTGTTGAAACAGTCGCCCAGTTGGAAGAGGCGATAAGAAGCGGGGATTATGCTGTTACTGAAGACGCGCTGCTTCTCTGTGAGGCTGAGGGTATCGACGCCGTTGTCGAAGTGACGGGTGCCGTCGAGTTCGGTGCAGAGGTCGTGCTGAAGGCGATCGGACACCGGAAGCATGTGGTCATGATGGACGCCGAACTTGACGGTACAATCGGGCCGATGCTGAAAGTATATGCTGAGAAAGCAGGCGTTGTGCTGACGAACGCAGACGGCGACCAGCCCGGCGTCATCATGAACCTCTACCGCTTTGTTAAGGGGATCGGCGTTCGGCCGGTTTTGTGCGGGAACATCAAGGGGCTGCAGGACCCCTACCGCAACCCGACCACCCAGGAGGGATTTGCCCGCAGGTGGGGGCAGAAGCCGCACATGGTCACTTCTTTTGCCGACGGGACTAAAATATCTTTTGAACAGGCTATTGTAGCCAACGCAACAGGCATGCGGGTCGCAAAGAGAGGCATGTACGGGCCGACTGTTCCGCCCGGCACTCCAATCAGGGAGGCGGTGAACTGGTATCCCCCCGAGGTGCTGCTTGAAGGACCGGGTATTGTGGATTACGTTGTCGGCGCGGAACCGGGGCCGGGGGTGTTTGTGCTCGGGACCCACGATCAGCCGGCTCAAAAACATTATCTGAATCTCTACAAACTGGGCGAGGGGCCGCTCTATTGCTTCTATACTCCTTACCATCTTTGCCATTTCGAAGTGCATAATACGGTCGCCCGCGCAGTGCTCTTCAATGACGCTGCCATCACGCCGCTGGGGAGGCCTCTTGTAGATGTCGTGGCGACCGCGAAGATCGGTCTCAAGGCCGGACAGGTGCTCGATGGCATGGGATGCTATATGACCTACGGACAATGTGAGAATTCGGAAGTGGTGTATGAGGGGAAATTGCTTCCCATCGGGCTTGCTGAAGGATGCCGCCTGAAGAGGGATATAACGAGAGACGAGGTCTTGACGTATGACGATGTCGAGCTGCCATACGGCAGGGTGTGCGACAGGCTTCGTGCCGAACAGAACGAATACTTTCATCTCCCGAAAACTCTTCTGGGGAAGGAGGCCTGATGGGCATTCACGAGGGTGTGGGCAAAAGCGGTCAGGGCGCCGGCACGGGTTTTGTTCCGCCGTTGCAGGGCCCGGTGATTCACATAAAGCCGTCTAAGGGATGGGTTTCTCTGCGTCTTGGAGAATTATGGGAATACAGGGAGCTTCTCTATTTCCTCATGTGGAGAGACATCAAGGTCCGCTATAAACAAACGGTATTGGGCATCGCATGGGCGGTCATGCAGCCCTTCTTTACCATGATAGTCTTCAGCCTTTTTTTTGGGCGATTGGCCAGGATCCCGTCAGACGGCATCCCTTATCCCATATTCAGCTTTGCCGCTCTGGTTCCGTGGACTTTTTTTACAAACAGCCTGAATCAGGCTTCAAACAGCCTTGTTACCAGCGCGAACCTTGTCAAAAAAATCTATTTTCCGCGCCTGGCCCTGCCTTTGGCATCAACACTGGCGGGAGGCGTGGATTTCTTCCTGGCATTCCTGATGCTGATCGGGATGATGCTCTTTTACGGCATAGCGCCTTCTGCCGATATTGTATGGATCCCCTTTCTGCTGTTGCTTGCACTGATGACCTCTCTGGGCGTTTCGTTCTGGCTTTCTGCGATGAACGTACAGTTCCGGGATGTGCGCCATACCATCCCTTTTTTGACACAGTTCTGGCTGTTTCTCACCCCGATAGCCTATCCAAGCAGTCTTCTGCCTGAACCATGGCGCACTCTCTACGGCATCAATCCGATGGCCGGCGTTGTGGAGGGGTTTCGATGGGCGCTGCTCGGCACGAAGACAGCTCCGGGACCTATTATTCTTGTTTCCGCTCTGGCGGCATGCCTGCTGATGGTCAGCGGTGCCCTTTACTTCCGCCGCATGGAAAAAACTTTTGCGGATGTTGTGTAGGTATTGCGCATGGGTGATCCGGTAATCAGAATAGACAAGATCGGCAAGCAATACCATATAGGGGCAAAGAAGGAACGATATAAGACCCTTAGAGACACGATAGCCGATGCCTTTGCCGCGCCTTTCCGGCGGGCAGGAAAGCTGCTCCGCGGCCATGCGACCGGAGCTGCCGGACTGGATGAGGTGATATGGGCGCTCAAAGATGTTTCATTTGAGGTAGAGCAGGGAGAGGTTGTCGGAATCATCGGCCGCAACGGCGCGGGGAAAAGCACTATCCTGAAGATACTCTCACGCATAACCGAACCTACCAGCGGGGTTGGAGAGATCAGGGGGCGTATCGGGTCATTGCTGGAAGTGGGAACAGGGTTTCATCCCGAGCTGACGGGCAGGGAAAACATATATCTCAACGGCGCGATACTGGGAATGAAGAAGAAAGAGATCGATGATAAATTTGATGAAATGGTCGACTTTTCGGAGGTGGATAAATTTATTGATACGCCGGTCAAACACTACTCAAGCGGCATGTACCTCAGACTCGCCTTCTCTGTCGCGGCTCATATGGAGCCTGAGATACTGATCGTCGACGAGGTGCTTGCGGTCGGAGACGCCAACTTCCAGAAGAAATGCCTGAATAAAATGCAGGATGTGAGCAAGCTGGGTCGCACCGTCCTCTTTGTTTCACATAATATGCCTGCAGTGACCAGGCTCTGCAGCAGGGTGATTTTACTGAATGAAGGCAGTTTGATACAAGATGGACCGTCTCACGAGGTGGTCAGGTCATATTTGAACAACGGCCAAGGCGCAATGTCAGTACGCGAATGGCCGAATGCGGTTTCTGCGCCCGGCGGCGATATAGCCCGCCTGCGTGCCGTTCGGGTGAAAACAGAAGAGGGCAGGATTGCGGAGTCATTTGATATCAGATATCCCGTATTAGTCGAGATGGAATACGATGTTCTGCGGGAGGGCTATGTGTTGATGCCGAACTTTAATTTTTACAATGAAGACGGCATCTATGTTTTTAAGGCCCTTGACCAGGATATGGAATGGCGGAAAAGAAAGAGGCCGAAAGGCCGGTACGTGAGTGCGACCCGGATTCCCGGCAACTTCCTTGCTGAAGGGATGCTCTTTGTTACGGCGGCACTTACGAGCATTAATCCGACGGTTAACCAATATCATGAACGCGATGCGGTCGCTTTTCAGATCATTGACAGCACAGAAGGTGATTCGGTGAGGGGAGACTTTGTCGGGCGTATGCCGGGGGTGGTCCGACCATATCTGCGGTGGACAACAGCTTTTTCGCCAAATGGACATAATTAGCACGAAGCACATATAACGGGCGGATCTCGGAGTAGTGCTGAAGCGGGAGGGCGCGAAATATCGCCGGGATCAATTTCAGAAAGATCAGAAGTACAGATGCACACTAAATTCCAAACATATTTCTTTTGATTCGCCGTGGGGGAAGGTGTATAAGAGGAAGACGGGGTGTCGGGGGGGATACTTCATATTATTAATTAATCTGCTGCGGGAATCGGCTGAAGCGTGCACATTGTCTCTTAAGAGATGTCTGTCTGTCATCAGCTTTGGAAGTGCAAAAGAGAATTGCTCATGAGAATAGAAGACCTCAGATCAGAAAAAAATGGGAACAGGAACAGGGTTGCTGCGACAGTGAAGTGGGAGGACAGTGAGCGATCCGCGCAGGAGGTGTTTTTCGAGACCACTGAGCCTTTTGTCAAGGATCTTTCTTGCAATCCGGATGCATTTTTGATCGGCTGTATCATGCCGGCCATGTTTCATGGCGAGAAAAGGGTTTTTCTGGATGCGGAGGTTCATCCTGAGATACGTGAAGGAGCAGTGAGTGCGATGTGCTGGATTCGTCAGTGGAATCCCTCCAGCGGCTTTCAGCTGCCGGCATTAGAAACAGGGACAAAATTCAAGAGGCCGGCAACGACCCGGCCCAGGAGAGCGGGAATGTTCTTTTCGGGAGGAATCGATTCTCTGGCGACGCTGCGCTATAATCTCCTTAACTTCCCGGAAGGACATGCCTGGTCAATCAAGGATGCTCTTTTTGTATACGGACTTGAGATTGATGATCAGGAAAAGTTCGGTTATGTTGTCGATTCCCTGGCAGAACTGACGGCAGACGCCGGGATAACACTTGTACCTGTTTACACGAACATAAGGCAACTCGAAGATGACTGGAATTTCTGGGGACTTGCATTTCATGACGCGGTCTTCGCGGCTATTGCTCATGCCTTTGTGGAAAGGTTGAATGTTGTCTCGATTTCCGCGACCTGGGACATTCCGAATCAGCAGCCTTATGGGACTCATCCGCTGCTGGACATGGCTTTCAGCAGCAGTGATATGCTGATCCGTCACGACGGCATTCTTCTTTCCAGACTCGACAAGACCAGGTTGGTGGTCGAGTGGGACAGGGCACTCAGGAATCTGCGGGTATGCAATCAGAGCGAGTTTTACCGGCCCGATATGCTGAACTGCGGAAAATGTATCAAATGCGTGAGGGCTATGGTTTCTCTCCTGGCGCTCGGCGTACTCGACCGGACAGATGCTTTTCCTGCCCATGACGTATCGGTGGAGTTGCTTGAATCCTCAATTAAGATATTCCGGCCTACGGTGTGCTTTTACGAAGAGCTGATCGTCCCGCTCAGGAGAATCGGGCGTTTTGACCTGGCTTGCGTCATAGAACATAAGATATCGGAATACCGGCGGAGAAAATTGAAAGCTGATTTCAGGGCTGTGGCAAAACGGTTTGATCACGAGTATTTCAACGGCATTGTATCAAGCTTAAGAAAATGACTTCCAGCAGGGGATAAAAGGTCCGCCTGATGATGATATTAAGACCTCAAGGGCTCAGGGAACGCATGGAGAAGATTCGGGCATCCCGTGTCGCACCCGAATTCCCGGTGCCTGACTTGTGCAGAAGAAAGTGGCAGGAAGAAAAACAAAGCAGCAAGGAGCGATTAAGATGAAGAAGTTCACCCGCAGGGATTTTTTGAAGTTGTCAGCAGTCGGTCTTGCAGCTTCGGGAGCGGTGGTTATGGCAGGAAGAATCATTGCGATACCTCCGGACCTGAAGCTGCCTGACCCGTATCCTGAACTCCCGGAACAGGTGCCCACCATTCCGAAACAGGGTTCCGGGGCCCGCTTCTTTAACGAGCATCAATACACGCTCGTTGCAACTTTGGCGGCCCTTTTCATCCCGACTGATGAGGCCCCCGGAGCTACAGAAGCCAATGTGGTGGAGTACATCGACAATATGGTCTCGCTTTCGAAGAAGTCACAGTCACAGTATACTCAGGGGCTGAAGTGGATTGATCGCGTAAGCGAACGGAAATATGGCAAGGATTTTCTGAGTCTCAGGGTTGAAGAGCAGATTGGCCTGATGCGTTTTGCCGACAATGCGGCAGCACTGCGGCGGAGACCTGTTGCAAATATAGTACAGCGTCTTGATCGCAAGATCGAATCGGTCTGGGATGATCTTACAGGCGTTGGTGAAGGATCTCCCTTCTTCCACATGCTCCGCGAAGATGTTTTTTACGGCTATTATTCAAATCCGGTCAGTTGGAAAGTTGTAGGTTACTACGGCCCCCCCCAGCCGGTCGGTTACCCCGATTATTCTGAACCTCCCTCAAATGCTCACTATGCCGGTGTTGTTCGTGCTGCAGATGACACGACATGCCGGAGCTGTCACTACGATCAGACCAAAAAAGCTTCTCACAGGAACCGGATGGAATGCACGGGATGTCATACCTCACATTTTGATCCTGGAGGTAAAGGATGAACATGTCTATGAAAAAGAAGGTGACTGCTTGTGTCATTGGCTCTGGCGCCGGAGGGGGAGTTGTCGCAAAGGAGTTGGCGGAGAAGGGAATTTCGGTGGTTGTTCTCGAGGCCGGGCGGAGACTCAATCCCCTTCAAGATTATACTACCGCATTACGTGACTGGGAGCGGGCAGGACGTGAGGACCATTTATTCTCGGTCCCCGAGATGGACAGGGTTACCTTCGGCAGGCCGGGAATGAGCAGGCCGTATGAGGCATTAGGCGTCGGGGGAACGACATTGCGCTATCTCGCTTATATGGTCCGCTTAACTCCAGAGGATTTCAGAACCTATAGTATGGATGGCATTGGTGCGGACTGGCCAATTATGTATGAGGACCTTGCGAGGCACTATCGCAAGGTTGAAACAGAGATGCAGGTGTCCGGACTCCATGGCGATCCGTGGTCACTCTGGAAGGAACCATTTCCTCAGCCTCCTTTTGAGATGTCATACCGGGACAGCATTCTTAAACGCGGTTTCGACAAACTGGGTCTGCGTCTCTGGCCTGTACCGGTTGCCCGGCTGTCGCGCCCGTTCAGGGGCAGGCCTGCCTGCGTCAATTGCGGGGAGTGCGAACATGGGTGCATGACTGGCGCGAAATCCAGTATCGACGTTACCTACATTGCAAAAGCGGAAGCCACGGGTAAGGTCGAAGTCAGGCCGGAGAGCAGGGTAACGCGTATTGCGGTTGATCCTCGAGGCAGGGCCAGAGGCGTCATCTATTTCGACCGGAATGGATCGGAACATATGCAGGAGGCTGACATAATCATACTTTCTGCCGGATCTGTCCAGTCACCGCGCCTTCTGCTGAATTCCAAATCCGCTCTCTTTCCGGACGGGCTGGCGAACAGCAGCGGACTTGTCGGCAAGTATTTCATGCAGCACGTGTCAATCGTTGCAAGGGCTATTTTCCCTGAGCGAATCGATTCTTTCCGGGGTTTTTCCGGTGGACTGATCTCAAAAGATCACGCAAAGACATCTCCCGGGAACAATTTTGCAAGGGGATGGGTTTATGAGTTGAGCAGCGGCGTACGGGGGCCTGCCCAAATGGCGCTATCATTGCCGGGATGGGGGGCCTCCCACAAGGACCGGATGCGGAAGACGTTTGGACATATGGCCGGCCTTGCTATGGTAGGGGAACAGTTGCCTGAAGAGAAGAATCGCATTGAGCTGGATCCGAAGGTGAAAGACGCTTACGGGATGCCTGTTCCACGAATGACTTTAGGTCTCTCAGAAAATGACCGGTCCATGCTGGAGGCCATGAAAAAGCACTCACGGGAAGTCCTTCATTCTGCCGGTGCAACCGAGATAGAGCTGGCCTACCACCGGCTTGGCGCAAGCTCTCACAATATGGGAGGCTGCCGAATGGGAAAGGAACCGAAGACGTCGGTGCTTAACAGCTACTGCCAGTGTCATGACGTGCCGAACCTGTTTGTTATCGACGCAAGCTGCTTTGTTACGGGCGGCACGGCTAATCCGTCGCTGACGATCATGGCTATCGCCACGCGAGCTGCCGGGTACATTGCTGATCAGGGAAAAAAAGGCGGTGTGGGGTAACAGCAATTTTTATCGCTATGCAAAAGAAGTGATTGGTGTTTTCTTCTTTGTATAATATGAACTTTTCCTCAAAAGAGCGGCAATTCCATGATCATTGACATACGCTCACTTCCGCAACAGACGACTATCGATACCGACGTCTGTATCGTCGGAGCCGGTGTCGCGGGCATTACGCTTGCCCGTGAATTCATACGGGAGGAGTTTCGTGTCTCTCTTCTGGAAAGCGGCGGCCTGAGTCCTGACAGGGCCACGCAGTCGCTGTACTGGGGGGAAAACACCGGGCATCCCTACTATCCTCTCGATACCGCGCGCATCGGCGGTTTCGGAGGTTCCAGCAATCGCTGGGGAGTACCGATAGGTGATCATCACCTGGGTGTCAGACTGAGACCCCTCGACGGGATTGATTTCGAAGAACGCGAATGGATTCCCTACAGCGGCTGGCCTTTCAATAAAGCTCACCTCGATCCTTTCTATGAGCGCGCGCAGGCCATTTGCAAGGTCGGACCTTATACCTATAACGTAAAGGATTGGGAGAAGCCCGGGGAGACGACCCGACTGCCGCTGGCTGATGACAGGGTCAAGACCGCCATCTTTCAGTTCGGTTCACGCGACACCTTCACCAGAGAATACCGGGATGAAATCACGCGGGCTGACAATATCACCACCTTTATTTATGCGAATGTGGTTGAAGCAGAAACCGACAGTACTGCGCAGACAGTTACGCGGCTGCGCATCGCAAGCATGGAAGGGAAAGAAAACTGGATTACGGCGAAACTCTTTATTCTGGCAACAGGCGCAATCGAGATCCCCAGGCTGCTGCTTCTGTCAAACAAGAGGCAGAAGACGGGGCTCGGCAATCAGAACGGTCTTGTGGGCAGATTTTTCATGGAACATCCGCATCTCTGGTCAGGCCTCTATAAGCCGTCTCAGCCCGGGATTATCAACTCAACAGCTCTGTACAGGGTCCATCAGGTGAATGAAGTTCCCGTAATGGGCAAACTCACCATTGCTGAAGAAGTCCTCCGCCGCGAGAAACTGCTGAATTATTGTGTTTCCATTCATCCTGAGATTATGCCGAAACGCCCGAACATTACGCCTTCCTTTAAAGTGATCTCATGGCCGCTGCTGAGTTCAAATAGTACAACCGGCTGCCGGGGGCGCGATAAGGGAGCGGCTGCTCCCCGGCACAGTGCGGGTGCCGCTGTCAGTGAGGCCGGACTGGCAGTTTACAGGAAAGCCAGAAGGATGTCGGGCAGGGTTTTGAATGCAGTTCGAAAGAAAAAGCCGTCTGTAATATTTCAGCTCAATCATATGACAGAGCAGATGCCGAACCCGGACAGCAGGGTGACGCTCGGCGAAGAGGTGGACCCGCTCGGCCGCCGGCGGGTGCGCCTTGACTGGCAGTTGAGTCCGTTGGACATCCGGAGCATTATACGGGCCCAGGAAATAATCGACGGGGAACTCCGGCGCGCGGGACTGGGCATGCTCCAGATAGAGCTCAGGGATGAAACGCCTCCGTCCAGCCTCGAAGGAGGATGGCATCACATGGGGACGACCCGTATGCACAGGGACGCCCGAAAAGGCGTTGTCGACGAAAATTGCAGAGTCCATGGCCTCGCAAATCTGTTCATTGCGGGTCCCTCGGTTTTCCCAACCGGTGGCTATGCCAACCCCGTGCTCACCATCGTGGCGCTCTCAGCCAGGCTTGCGGATCACGTAAAAAAGGTGATGTGCTGATATGTCTATGGTGGATATGAGCGCAGAGACGAAGGTTCGGTGGGGGATGGTCATTGACTTGCGAAAATGTATAGGATGCGGGGCCTGCTCGCTTGTCTGCTCGCAGACGAACAAAATACCGTACTTTTTGTGGCGAAGGGTGATCGAGTGCGGCGTGAGCGGGCCGCCTCAGAGGCAGCGGATGGCCATTCCGATGAGCTGCATGCATTGCAGCCAGCCGCCCTGCCTGGAGGTTTGTCCTGCCACTGCAACCTATCGCAGGCCGGATGGAATCGTCGACATCGACACCGAACGCTGCGTCGGCTGCGGTTACTGCATCGTGGCATGCCCTTACCTTGCGCGGTCGATTATGTATAACAACAGTGCTGAGGCAGAATCTTCCGCAACACCGAAGGAAAAAGCAGAGGGGTCTAAAATGAACCGGATCGGGGTCAGCTCCAAGTGCAACTTTTGCATAAGGAGGATCGACGCCGGTCTTGCTAAAGGGCTGCAACCCGGCATCGACAACGATGCTTCACCAGCATGCGTAATTTCCTGCTGTGCCGGCGCACTTTCCTTCGGTAATCTGGATGACCCGGAAAGCGCAGTTGCACAGTTGCTTCGCGAGAACAGGGTTTCCTGTCTTCAGGAAGAATTGGGGACCGGACCTTCCGTCTTTTATATCTTGGAACAGACTTAAGCGGGTAAGATGAAAAACCAGGGAAGTATTGAACTCATCGGGCCGATAAAACAGAAGGTTTGGGGATGGCCCGTTGTGATAAATGCAATTTTCGGGGGGCTGGGGGCCGGCCTTTACGTGATACTTTTCTTTATGCAGGCGTTCAGCGTCGACCCGGATGCGGGAGTATATTATCGGACACCGGGACTGCTGCCGCCCTTGCTGATGGGCCTTGGATTTCTAGCCCTGGCCTATGAAGCCGGCCATCCCATGAAAGGATACCACCTGGTGCGTAACCTGCGGAGTTCATGGATGTCCGCTGAAGTCATTGCAGGAGCCGCTTTAATCCTGTCTTCAGCCGGTGATTTCTTTTTCCCTGATGTTTTTATCAAGGGAATTGCCTTAGGAGCCGCCACAGGGTTTCTTGCATGCCAGGGTTTGATTTTTTACCGGGCCGGGGCCGTTACCTCCTGGAATGTATCGATCATCCCGGTTCTTTTCATTATTTCGAGCCTGTTTATGGGAATGGGCTTTGTCCTTTTGCTTGCCGGGACAGGTCAGCTTAGTGTGGGGCCTCTTTTTCTCTTCGTTGCAATCGTCTTTGCAATAGTTGATCTGGCTTTATGGATCTGGTACGTCTCCGGGGACCGGGGACCGGCCTTTCGAAAATCCACAGAAGCGCTGCGCCGGCCTTTCGATGTTGGAATCACGGTTGGAGCAGGTCATCTGATTCCCGTTATGCTGCTTTCAGTGCTATTCCTGCTGTCGCCTTTTGAACAGGCCATGACGGCCAGGCATGTTATGGCCTTTTTGTGCGGCATCTGCATCTCCGCCGGAGGGATTTGGCAGAAGAGGAGCGTCATTCTGAATACTGATTATCTGAGAGGGATAGAGATAGGAAAACCCGGTTACTGCGTGGCGCCCGCAGGATCAGTTCAGAGAAAATAATTACAGCATGAATACCAGGGAAACTACCTCGGCTGCCGAGAGGATAAAATCCGGAGCAGACATCATGAAAGGCAGGGTTCTCGGGAAATACTGGCCCCGTTTCTGGATGCGGTATGCGGGCCTTGGGTTTTGGGGCAGAATAGCGACCCGCCTTGCCGCCTGGTTTGCTCCGCCCCACAAGGCCAGACCCTTCCTTGCGCTTATGAATCCGAAAGGGTATGTTGCGGCAAGCGTGACCATTTACCACAGTGATTTAAGGCTCGGCACAAATGTTTTCATGGATGATCGTGTCGTCGTCTTTCAAAGAGAGAGGGGCGGCCCCGTCGAGCTTGGGACAAAGGTTTCCATATTCAGGGATACAATTCTCGAAACCGGTTATGGCGGATATCTGAAAATTGGGAATAACTCAAGCATTCATCCGAGGTGCCAGTTGAACGCATATGTGTCACCGATCGAGATCGGCGCAAACGTGATGATCGCTCCCAATTGTGCCTTTTACCCCTACGACCACGGTATCGCACCCGGCCAATTCATCATGGAACAGCCACTGCGCTCAAAGGGGGGCATTACCGTTGGCGATGATGTTTGGATAGGGTTCGGCGTGATCGTGCTGGGCGGAGTGAGGATCGGAAACGGCGCAGTTATCGGAGCAGGTTCAGTCGTGACGCGGGATGTGCCCGAGGGAGCTGTCGCGGTGGGTTCTCCAGCCCGGGTTGTGAAGATGAGGGACGAACATACAGAATGACCGGGGAAGATATATGAAAAAAGATTACGGCATCGGAAGGAAATTATTGAATACCTATGGGAAACTT
>JAOUFP010000363.1 GCA_029858145.1 Nitrospirota bacterium
CGCGCTTACTGCGGCCGAATACTTCAGGGACGAGGGACAGGACGTTCTTATCTTTATCGATAACATCTTCAGATATACACTCGCAGGCGCGGAACTCTCCGCACTGCTCGGCAGAATGCCTTCTGCTGTCGGATACCAGCCTACGCTCGGTACTGACATGGGTATTCTCCAGGAGAGAATCACGACGACGAAGAAGGGCGCTATCACCTCCATGCAGGCCATCTACGTCCCTGCTGACGACCTTACCGACCCTGCGGTTGCCACGGCGTTTACGCATCTTGACGGTACCGTCGTTCTCTCGAGGCAGATTTCTGAACTGGGAATTTATCCTGCTGTTGACCCGCTCGATTCGACCTCGCGTATTCTTGATCCGAAGGTCATCGGGGAAGAACATTATGCCGTTGCCCGAAACGTCCAGAATGTCCTCCAGAGATACAAGGAACTCCAGGACATTATCGCAATCCTTGGTATGGAAGAACTTTCAGAAGACGACAAGATAACAGTTGCCCGCGCAAGGAAGATACAGAGGTTCCTCAGCCAGCCCTTCCATGTTGCTGAAGTCTTTACCGGCAGGCCGGGCAAGTATGTCAAGGTTGAAGACACCATCAGAAGCTTCAAGGCGATTGTCGGCGGCGAATACGATGATGTTCCTGAGCAGGCTTTCTATATGACCGGCAGCATTGAAGAGGTCGAGGAGAACGCGAAGAAACTCGGCTGGTCGAGGTAGGAATTATGGCAGAAGGAAAACTTCTTCTTGAAATAGTAACACCTCAGGGACTTGTTTTCAGCGAAGAGGTGGATGAGGTCACGGCAAGCGGGAGTGAGGGAGAATTCGGTATCCTTCCGGGTCACGTACCTTTTGTGACCACACTGAAGATCGGGATTCTGTCTTCCAAAGCCGGTAACGATACGAAGTTCTTCTTTGTGAACTGGGGCTATGCCGAGGTTGGCGCAGATAAGGTCCTTATCCTTGCCGACAGCGCTGAGTTGTCCGAAGAAATTGATATCGAGAGGGCCAGGGCAGCGATGAAGAGGGCAGAGGAGAGGCTCAGGAAGGCTGAAGATATAGACTTTCACCGGGCTGAGGCTGCGCTTGAACGGGCGGTGACCAGGATTCAGTTAAGCGAGCTGAAAAGAGTCAAGTAATATTCACGAAAATTACAGATGAGGCACTATCCCGCGGCAGGCGGGATGGTGCCTTTTTCATTTTATCGCGAACCGATGCTTTTGTATGAAATCCCTGCGTCCTCAGCGACCGTTCTATTGGTAATTTCCCCTTTATAGGTATTAACACTACTTTTGATGGAAAGATCTTTTCTTATCGCTTCCTCCACTCCGTATTTTGCGATGGTCCTGATATAAGGCAGCGTGGCGTTGGTAAGCGCGAGAGTAGACGTCCTCGGGTACGCGCCGGGCATGTTGGCTACAGTATAATGAATGATGCCGTCGACTTCGTATACGGGATTGTCATGCGTGGTCGGCCTTGAGGTTGTGGCACAGCCGCCCTGATCTACAGAAACATCGACGATCACGGCTCCTTTTTTCATTGTCCTGAGCAACTCCCTGGTTATCAATACCGGTGTCTTTCCCCCAGGTACCAGGACAGCACCTATTACGATGTCTGCTGCCGGCAGTTCCTGCCTGATATGATATCCGGTAAGGGGTAAGGTCTTTATTCTTCCCAAAAAGAGTTCGTCTATTCTCCGGAGCTTGTCTGCCCCCCTGTTCAGTACCACGGCGTCCATCCCTATGCCTGCGGAGATCCGCGCGGCATTGAATCCTACAACCCCTGCGCCTAATATCAGCGCCTTGGCAGGCCTCACCGCAGTTGTCCCTGAAGGAAGCACCCCGGTGCCGCCATGGACTTTCTGGAGATAAAAGGCGCCTGCAAGCGGGGCCATTCTTCCGGCGATCTCGCTCATCGGAGCAAGGAGCGGAAGCGTACCCTCTTTTTCCAGTGTCTCATATGCGAGACCGGTTATCTTCTTCCGGAGCAGAAAGTCTGTAAGCGGGCGGTTCGAAGCGAGGTGCAGGTAGGTGAAGACAGCCTGACCTTCACGGAAAAAGCCATATTCATCCGGGAGAGGTTCCTTCACCTTCACGATGAGCCCCGATTTGTCGAAGAGGGCCTCCCTGTCGACGATATCGGCATCCGCGGTGAGATAGTCATCATCGGAAAACCCGCTGCCCTCACCGGCCCCGGTTTCTATCAGGACCGTGTGGCCGTCCTGCTTCAGTTCCGCGACGCCGGCGGGTGTGACTGCAACCCGGTATTCCTCCTTCTTTATCTCCTTCGGAATGCCTATGATCATGAAGCCCCCTTTTTATTTTCCGGCAGTTTTGCTTTCATATTATCACACTTCGAAAGACGTTAGGATAATTATCTGCGTTACGATTTTCTGACAGAGGTCCTCAGCGTCCGCTCTTGGCGCATACCTGCAAAGAACCAGTTTTTCAAAAAAAATGGAAGCAATATGACGGCAATCTTCGGACCCGGGGGAAAAAGGGTTTTGTATATAAAGGGCATCTGCTAACATAAACATATGGAACACCAATTTCTGAAAACACTTGTTGTCATCTTTGGCGTCTCGGTATTCGTGGTTTTTCTGCTCCACAGACTGAAGATACCCTCTATCGTAGGCTTCCTTGTTTCGGGAGTTATTATCGGTCCTTACGGGCTTGGACTGCTGAAGGATACCTATGCGGTAGAAGTGATGGCGGAGATTGGCGTCATTCTGCTCCTCTTTACCATCGGCCTTGAGTTTTCCCTGAATAAGCTTGTCAGGATCAAGAAGGAAGTTGTCTTTGGCGGAGGCTTTCAGGTGCTGCTTACGATAATAATATCTGCCGGAGCAGCCTATTTCGTTGCCGGCTCTGTAAGCAAATCAGTATTTTTTGGTTTTCTCGTCGCGCTCAGCAGCACCGCGATTATCCTGAAGATGCTTGCAGAGAAGGGAGAGACAGACACTCCTCATGGGCGCACGATGCTGGGAATACTTCTTTTTCAGGATCTCTGTGTGGTGCCGCTTATGCTGCTTACCCCCGTATTGGCCGGAGAATCAATAAACATAACCGACGTTGCTTTACGGATGGGGCAGGCGACGCTGATTATAGCCGGAGTGCTTCTCAGTGCGCGCTGGATTGTGCCGGGTTTGCTCCATCAGGTCGTCAGTACAAGGAGCAGGGAACTGTTTATAACGACTATTATCCTCCTTTGCCTTGGTATCGCGCTTCTTACCTCACAACTCGGCCTTTCCCTCGCCCTCGGAGCTTTTCTGGCCGGCCTTGTCATATCCGAGTCGGAATATGC
>JAOUFP010000364.1 GCA_029858145.1 Nitrospirota bacterium
AATGAAATGCCTCTCTATGCAGAGCCTATCAATCCACTGCAAAGAAAAAGAATTAAAGAGCCTATTGATCTTGGAGTAAAGGCCGTCAACGGGCTTTTAACGGCAGGCCGCGGACAGAGGATCGGTATTATCGCCGGCACAGGCGTAGGCAAGTCGGTACTTCTGGGGCAGATGGCGCATTTCACAAACGCGGATGTAACCGTGATAGGATTCGTCGGAGAGCGCGGAAGAGAGGTAAGGGAATTTATCGAGAAAAATCTCGGTGAAGAGGGGATGAAGAAGACCGTAATAGTTACAGCAACGTCTGACAATACTCCGCTCGTAAGGCTTCGCGCGGCGTACACTGCCACAGCGATAGCGGAATATTTTCGCGAACAGGGGAAGGATGTTCTTCTCATGCTTGATTCACTTACTCGATTTTCCATGGCGCAAAGGGAGATAGGGCTTTCTATCGGAGAGCCGCCGGCAACCAAGGGTTATCCGCCATCCGTATTCGCTCTGTTGCCGAGACTTCTCGAACGCGCTGGCACAAAAGGGGATGCACAAGGGAGCATCACAGGTATCTACACGGTTCTTGTGGAAGGGGACGACCTCGCGGAACCGATAAGCGACGCCTCTCGCGCCATCCTGGACGGGCATATTGTTTTATCCAGAAGCCTCGCTTCCCGTGGTCATTTCCCGGCGGTGGATGTTCTCGGTTCCATCAGCAGGGTCATGGTTGACGTTGTTCAGCCGGAGCATATGGCAGCGGCTATGAAATTCAGAAAACTTGTCGCGGTTTACAAGGACGCGGAGGAACTTATAAATATCGGAGCCTATGTCAAAGGTTCCAATCCTGAAATAGACAATGCCATAAACAAAATGGGAAAGATAAACATGTTTTTACAGCAGGGGATGCACGAAAAATCAACTTTGCAGGAATCGATTACCGGCCTGATGGGGATAGTGTAAATGTATAAATTCAAACTGGCTCCGCTGCTCAGGCACAGGAAAAGGCAGGAAGACGAGAAGATGCGCGAGATGTCGGTGATAAACAGGAAAATGGTGATCAATACCGAGCTTTTGCATAAACTCACCGAGGGAAGGGAGAGCGAGATAGACAAGTTCACGGTAGCGAGCGGAACTGCTCATAACGTGGCGCTGCTTAGGGTTTACCAGGATTTCCTTGCGGGGAGGGATTCCGATATCTCGAGAAAGAAGATGGAGTTAAGGCAGGTTGGCGAACTGCTTGAAAAGAAGCGGAGCGAGCTGGCTGAATATGTAAAAAGACGACGAGTGTTGGAGATCCTGCGCGACAGGCAGGAGGAAGAGTACAACCTTGAAGCGGAGAGGCGCGAGCAGAAGGAACTCGACGATATTTCAAACCAGCTATTTCTGCGGGAGGCATGGTGATAAAAAGATTTTTTCTGATCATACTTCTGGTGAAGGCATCTCTTGTGCTGTTTCTCCTTTTTGGAGGGGAAGATCTGCTTCCGGAAGCATCCGCACAGAATGAAGGAGCCTCTGCCCAAACCCCCCAGGAGAAACTCAAGCTGGAACTTTTCGAGGAGATGAAAAAGAAACAGGAAGAACTCGACAAGAGAGAAGAGATGTTAAACCGCAGAGAGGACAGGACCCGCGCCCTCGAGCTTGATATGAGCAAAAAAATAGACGAATTGAAAAGATTGCAGGTAAGGATAGATGACCTGATAAGGATGAGGGACGATTTGGAGAAAACCAATATTGCGAATCTTTCAAAAACATACTCCATGATGCCCCCCGATGAGGCCGCGGCGAGATTGAAAACTATGGATAGAGCAATTGCCCTTCAGATAGTCGGACAGATGAAGAGTAAAAATTCCGCGAGAATACTAAGCAGTCTTGACCAGCCGACCGCGACCGAATTTTCCGAACAGCTTGCGAAAAGAAGATTTGAATAGACGCCTGAAGAAAAATCTTTTCAGTGCGTGGAGAAATTTGATATTCGAGTGAAAAGTTGATACAACATATCCCATGGCAACAAGCGAGGATAGTTTGGAAAAAAAGGTTGAGAGAGTGTTTTCCGATGAGGAAAACAGGAAAGTTGACGGGATTCTTTACCGGGAGCTGGATTTTGGTGGAATGACCACCCAGTTTCTGTTGCATATCGTCTCATCAGGGGTGATTATCAGCGATAAGAATATTGAACCCCTCATGGAGTACATGGAAAAGCACGGCCCGCGAGGAAACGCCTGACATAGTTCGGCGACTCCTTTGGCCCTGTAATCCCTGTTCCCCCTTTCTTCATCGAAAGCTCGGCAGGAGAGTAATGTGCGTAGCGCAGGGGTAACCTGTTGTATATATGGGTGATATCCTGAGCTCTGCGTGCTGATGGTCAAACATCTTCAGTACTTTTCCGGATATTCACCGATATTGCTCACCGCTCATCAACATTTGTCCCTAATGAGGATATCCCATTCTTTTTGGGTGAAAAAAAAGTATAATACCCACTTTAATTTTCGGGAGAGCAATGACATATAAAAAACGGACGCACAGTTGCGGAGTTCTTGGAGCGGGCAACGTAGGCGACAAGGTTACGTTAAAGGGTTGGGTTTCCACCAGGCGCGATCATGGGGGGCTTATCTTCATAGACCTTCGCGACAGGGAGGGTATCACTCAGGTGGTGCTGAATCCCGAGATAGACCAGATAGCCCACCAGAAAGCGCATGAGATACGCTCGGAATATGTTTTGGAGATAACCGGAAATGTTTCAAAGCGCCCCGAAGGGACGATAAATAAAAATCTGAAAACCGGCGAGATAGAGATCTACGCTGAAGAGCTGGTTATCCTGAACAGCTCGAAGACCCCTCCGTTTCCGCTTGAAGAGGCTGAAGAGATTGGCGAGATGATGCGCCTTAAATACAGGTATCTCGATCTCAGGCGGAAGAAGATGCAGGAAAATATCGAGTCGCGATCAAGGCTCGTGCGGATAATAAGGAATTTTCTTGATTCAAGGGGATTTCTCGACATCGAAACGCCGATGCTTACGAAAAGCACTCCAGAAGGTGCGAGGGACTATCTTGTCCCGAGCAGACTCTACGCCGGGAAGTTTTTTGCGCTTCCGCAGTCCCCACAGCTTTTCAAACAGCTATTGATGGTTTCCGGTTTCGAGCGTTACTACCAGGTCGCGAAATGTTTTCGCGACGAGGATTTGCGCGCAGACCGCCAGCCGGAGTTTACACAGATAGACATGGAGGTTTCATTCCTTTCGAGCGGAGAGATCCTCGATCTGGTAGAAGAGATGTTCGTTTTGATATTCAAGGAGATGAAGAACGTAGAGATAAAGAG
>JAOUFP010000365.1 GCA_029858145.1 Nitrospirota bacterium
TTTGAGAATGTACTGTCTCAATTCCCTCCCTCAGATCATAATTGTATGCTCATATCTATTCTCACCAAAAGGGCCAACAAAAAAATGAGGTAAATCATACTGTTTATTTGAAAGTTTTGTTCAAACAGGCTATCGAAAACCGGGAAAAGACTGATAAAAGGAGCGGATCATTCCGCCTTTTTTTCCTGAGCGCCGCTCTCTTCCTTTGCTTCCCTGATGATCTTCTCTATATCGGTCCGGTCGAGGATCTCTTCTTTCATCAGTGCAGCGGCAAGTTTGTCGAGCGGAATTCTGTTTCTGAGAAGTATCTCTTTCGATCGTGCTTCAGCTTCATTGATAATATTCTGTATCTCCTGGTCCATGAGCCATGCCATCTCCTCGCTGTAGCGCTTCGGCTGGGCAAGTTCCCTGCCGAGAAAAGGGTGTTCCTCACCCCTTCCGAGATTCAACGGACCTACCTTTTCGCTCATGCCCCACTGCGCTACCATCTTTTCCGCAAGCATTGTTGCGTCCTTGAGATCATTCTGGGCACCGCTGCTTATATCATTAAAAACAATTTTTTCGGCATTTCTGCCCGCGAGCGCTACGCTCAGTTTATTCATCAGATATGTCCTGGGATAATAGTGCCTGTCCTCCTCCGGCAGCAGCTGAGTGACACCCATCGCCATCCCCCGGGGGATTATGCTTACCTTATAAATAGGGTCGGTTCCGGGCAGCTCCCATGCAACAAGGGCATGTCCTGCCTCATGATACGCGGTTATCTTTTTTTCCATATCACTGATTGTCTCTTCCCGTACCGACCCCATTAAAATAATGTCCCTTGCCTCTTCGAAATCGCGCATATAGACACGGTCCTTTTGATTTCTCAATGCGACAAGGGCCGCCTCATTCGCCAAATTTTCGAGATCTGCTCCGGTCATCCCCGGGGTGCCGCGTGCAATAACATTCAGGTCCACATCATCTGCCAGGACCTTGCCCCTTACGTGTATTTCGAGGATTGCTTTCCGCTCTTTCCATCCCGGTCTGTCAATAAGAATATGCCTGTCAAAGCGCCCCGGCCTCAGGAGCGCGGGATCGAGCACATCCGGTCTGTTCGTCGCTGCCATTACAATCACTTCTTCGTGCGGATCAAATCCGTCCATCTCGCTTAAGAGCTGGTTAAGGGTCTGTTCCCTCTCGTCATGGCCTCCTCCCAACCCGGCCCCCCGCGTGCGGCCTACAGCGTCGATTTCGTCTATGAAGATTATGCTCGGATGTGCTTCTTTTGCCTTCTTGAACATATCCCGAACGCGGGAAGCCCCGACCCCGACGAACATTTCTATAAATTCGGAAGCGCTTATGCTGTAAAAAGGTACGCCGGCTTCACCCGCGGTTGCGCGTGCAAGAAGCGTTTTCCCGGTCCCGGGAGGCCCGACGAGAAGCACGCCCTTCGGCACCTTCGCCCCGATTTTCGCATACCGGGAAGGGTCCTTCAGGAATTCGATTGTTTCCCTCAGTTCATTTTTTACTTTGTCCATGCCGGCAACGTCCTTAAACGTTATCTTCGGCTTCTTCACATCAAAGAGTCTCGCCTTGCTCGCCCCGAAGGTAAAGACACCTCCCGGCCCGCCCTGGATCTGCTGCTGCGCACGTTTCATCAGAAAGATCCATATTCCGATCAACAGCACCCAGGGAAGGATGCCCAGCACCAACTGCCACAATAAGGACCTCTCCTCTTCCGGTTCAACTGTAACGACCACATTTTTTTCCTTAAGGCTGACGAGGAGATCCTCTCCCTGTATTGCAGGGAGAAAAGTCCTGAAATTTGTCGCGGTCACACTTTTTCCTTCTGTGGGCATGCTTATCTCGACAGCGTTAATGAAGACACCGGTGACCAGCAGTTTTTTTATCGTGACCTCCTTGATATTCCCCGCGTCGAGTTCGTCGATAAACCTGCTGTAGCTTATGTCATGGAGCGTCTGGTTCTGGACGGCAAAAAACTGGGTCCAGAGGATCAGGAAAAGAAAGATAAGCAAGGAGGCGATCGCTGCGCGCCACTGCGGGGTTTTTAATTTATCCGTTACCTTTTCTTCACCGGCCATGGTAATATTTTGTCATTCTGGCTTTAACCGGATAATTTCTCCGGCAATTTCGCCTCTTATTTACTGTAATAGCGCAAAGCCTCAGGGGTCAATTCCTCTATGTTTTTTATCCTGGACGCATCCGCAGGGTGAGTACTCAGGAATTCGGGAGGTGAAGCGCCCTGTTTTGAAGCCGCCATCCTTCTCCAAAAATCCGCGGCAATTCGGGGGTCATAACCGGCCATCGCCATAAAGACAAGTCCCAGATGGTCTGCTTCAGACTCCTGAAGCCTGCTATAGGGAAGCAAGACTCCAACTTGAGTTCCAAGACCATATGCTGCCATAAACAGATTCGTTGTTTCTCCCGGATTCTGGGAGAGGGCAGCACTGAGCGCGACACCTCCCATCTCGGCGATAAGGCCCTGACTCATGCGTTCGTCGCCGTGCTTGGCGACCGCATGCGCTATTTCATGACCCATAACGACTGCGAGACCCGTGTCGTCTTTCGCAACCGGCAGAATTCCCGTATATACCGCAACCTTTCCGCCCGGCATTGCCCACGCATTGATGCTTTTGTCCTCAATGAGATTGAATTCCCACTTATATCCCTGCAGACGGTCTGCCATATTGTTTTCGTTCATATATTGCTCGACTGCCTGCCGGATCCTCTGTCCCACACGCCTTACCATCTGCGATTCCTGAGTATCCGTAATTACCTTATTTCTGGACAAAAATTCATCATACGATTGCAGGCTCATGCTCAGTATGGTATCGGAAGGTATCAGGCTGAGCTGCTGCCGGCCGGTTATCGGGACTGTCTGGCAGGAAAGTAAAAGAAAAATTATTATAAGCAGTAAAGATACTTTCATCTTCATAGGGGACCCTCCGTTTTTCTATCTCTATAATAAGCGTTTTATAAAACATATGCAGCGAAAGGATAGTGCTTTTCTAAGCGTACCACTCTTTCAGTGAAAATTGAAGTGCCTGTATAAGTTCCATACAAATGCGACATACCCCCTTTCTGGATAAGATAATCAGGAGGAGTCATTTTACCGGGGGACTTATGAATTCGCCTGGTGAGATAGAAGACCATATATTCAGCAGGATGCTGGTGAAAGAGGGGTTTATCATGGATTATATCCAGGTGGTTATCGATGAACTCCTCCTGGAGTGTTCTGTTACAGCGTTCGATAATGCTGTTGATCTTAGGACACCTCGGACAGATAAACAGATGCGG
>JAOUFP010000366.1 GCA_029858145.1 Nitrospirota bacterium
GACCCATGCCATCGGACAGGGAAGGCTCGTTGCGGAGACGATCCACTCCCAGCTGTCACATGCCCCCCGCAAGCCTGAGATCAAGGATGTCATTCCGTATGAGAAGATAAAGACGGAATACTACGATGTCTGCCGCGGCGACTTTACGCCCGAAGCAGAGGCGAACAAATGCATGTCCTGCGCGACCTGCCGCGACTGCCATATGTGCGAAGCGACCTGTTACTGGGGCGCGATCAGCAGGATCGAGCTTGAGGACGGCGCATTCGAGTATGTGGTCGATGAAGAAAAGTGCATAGGATGCGGCTTTTGCGCCGGCATATGCCCCTGCGGCGTATGGGAGATGGTCGCGAACGTTTAGGATAAGCCGGCTCTGTGAGCTGGCTTCACTTTTTCATCAGCCTGTAGACAGACAGGAGGCCCATGACAATGGAGGCTCCTGCCGCAATGAGTGCGAGCCTTTTACTCTCCAGCAGGACAAAGAAAAGCGCTGACGTGGCGGATGTTACGGCCAGAATAACGAGCATCATGACGTTTGTCAATGCCTTGAACTGTGCGGTTATCCCCTGTATCTCTGATTTTGCGAGCTTGAAGGAGAGTTCCCCCCGGTTTGCCTTTGCGAGAAAATCGTCCATCTGCGACGGCAGGCGCCATAACTCCAGCGCCTTTTTCTGAAACTCCTTCAAAAACTGCTGTCTCTGTTCCTGCCCGCTGCCTGCCAGGAACTGCTTGATGTACGGCTTTCCTATCTCGATGATGTTTGTTTCGGGGTTGAGGCTGAAGGCGATGCCGTTTAAAATGCCGATCGTCCTGCCCAAAAGGATGAAATTATTCGGGATCTGTATATACTGGATGATGCTGATGATGTTCTCTATCTCTTCTGAGATGTCGTCGATGGTGAGTGCCTTCAGTTCCTCGGGAGTTATATTCCTGTATTTGTCTATCAGCGATTGGGCGACATTCGAGAGCGCCTCGAAGTCGGCCCCTTCGATAATAAAACCCATCCGCTCCATCGCGTCGAGTATCCCCGGCGTATTGCTCTCGACGATGAAGTTCGCGAACCGCCTGAGTTCTCTTTTGACCGCCTCAGGTATCATCTGAACCATGCCGAAATCAACGAAGACCAGTTTCGGTCCTTCTGCCACGAAGATATTGCCCGGATGCGGGTCGCCGTGAAAGAAGCCGTGGATGAATATCATCTTAGAGTACGCCTCGGCGAGCAGGTTCACCACTTCCCCGCAATCGATCCCCGATGCCCTGACCGCCTCGCAGTCGGTTATCTTTATTCCGCTCACATATTCAAGCGTGAGCACCTTCTTTTTCGTGTAATCCCATTCAACGGCAGGAAAGATGATGTTGCCGCTGTCTCTGAAATTCGCCCTGAAACGCTCGGCGCTCTTCCCCTCCTGGATATAGTCGAGTTCGGCCCTGACTATCTTCGAAAACTCCGCATGCAGCACTTCGAGATTGATCTTCCCGTATCTGCCGCGCATCAGTTTCGTGACAAGATAAAACATCATGATGTCGGTGTCGAGTATCTTGTCTATTTCCGGATACTGGACTTTGACCGCCACCTTCCGTCCGTTTTTAAGGACCGCCTTATGGACCTGTCCGAGGGAGGCGGCCGCTATCGGAATTTCTTCAAATTCAGAATAAATCTCTTCCGGAGGCGCCCCGAGGGCATCGATGATCTGTTGCCTGATGCCGCTGAAATCATGGGGAGGCACGCGGTCCTGCAGCTGCGAGAGTTCGGTGATGTATTCTTCCGGCAGCACGTCGATGCGGGAACTCAGGAACTGGCCGACCTTTATCATCAGCCCCTTCATCTCTATCGCGCTTTGTCTTATGAGAGTCGCGTTTTGTTTGTGCAGCCTTTTCAAACGCAGGGATTTCTCCCCGGGAGAGAGAAAAAAACCGGCAAGGTTCGCCTTCTTGTATGAAAGCATGATCCTCAGGGTGATGAAGAGCCCTTTCATAAAGCGTTTCCAGTAATGTATTTTTGTCATCGTCGTGGTCGAATCGTTTTCTATAGAATAGTACAAAATCTGTATGAAAACCATCTCATGTACTTCCATGGCGTATATGTTCTTTGCGCGCGGCCGTTTGATATCGTCTGAAAATACGCCTTCAGCCGGCGCGTAAACCATGCTATATTTTTATCAAGGGCTGCGACATGATCAACCGGAGGGAATTCATGATAGGCGCATCAGGGATATTCCTGTCGGCTATGGCAGGAGCAAAAGAGAAGGATGTGCCTTCTTCCGCGCAATCTTCCCCGCGCGCAAAAACAGTGAAGGCATCGATATCGCTTGTGAAGACCTCCGACAGGCAGACAGGAATCAAAAAGGCGGTTGACCTCCTCAATATGAACCCTGTCAAAGATAAGGATGTGCTCCTCAAGCCGAATTTCAACACTGCTGACCGTTATCCCGGCTCTACCCATAACGACACCCTTATTAATCTCATTCTGCACCTGAGACATATGGGAGCCAAAAACATCACCATCGGAGAAAGAAGCGGGCCTCCGGATACTGCCGATGTCCTGGAGCAAAAAGGCATCTACGCCATTTGCAAGGATATGGATGTAAAGCTCATCAATTTCGAGGAGCTCCCCGAAGACGAATGGGTAAAGGTAAGTCCTGAAGGGAACCACTGGAGAAACGGCTTTTACGTCGCAAAGCCGGTGCTAGATTCTGGTTGCATTGTTTCGACCTGCTGCCTCAAGACCCACGGCTTCGGAGGGGTCTTCACCATGTCCCTGAAGCTGTCTGTCGGCATAACTCATAAGAGAAACATGACGGAGCTGCATTCGTCATTCCTGAGCATGCGGAAGATGATCGCGGAGATAAACCAGGCATTCACGCCGTCTCTGATACTCCTTGACGGCATCGAGGCCTTCACCGACCGCGGCCCCATGGAGGGGACCAGAAAAAGGGCTGACGTGATTCTTGCCGGAACAGACCGGATCGCGATCGATGCGGCAGGACTGGCGGTGCTGAAGGACCTCGGCAGCAACAGGGCGATCATGGAAAAGAAGATATTCGAACAGGAGCAGATCGCCCGTGCGGCAGAACTCGGCCTCGGCGTTGCGCGGCCGGATGGTATCGAGATCGTTACCGGAGATGATGAGAGCAGGGAGTACGCCGGGCGGCTGCAGGAGATACTGCTGAAGGGGTAGGAAAACCCGGCTGCTGGCCTTAAAGTCATATCTTCAAATAGCGTTAACGTAGTGCCAACGCTTCTTTACTTTATAAATGGCTGTCATTGCGGCTTGTCCGCAATCCTTCTGAAAGAT
>JAOUFP010000368.1 GCA_029858145.1 Nitrospirota bacterium
ATCGGTGCAGCCGGCAGAGTGAATCGGGTATCATTTAAGACATGATCGACAGCAGACTTAAGGACGCAGCCCGCGCAACTCCTGACCCTGAAAGGTCGCTGAAAAATCTCTCTTCCTTTCTTGAGGAAAACCCTTCAGGAAAAGATGACCTCAATACGCATGCCAGGGAAGTTTCTCTGCTCTTCAGCATAAGCCAGTTCCTCGCAAACTACTCGATCTCGAATCCTGATGTGCTTTTTGAGGTCCTCAAAACGCTCGATACCGCCTCTGATAAAACAGATCTTTCTTCAGCATTAAGAGAAAAACTGCTCGCCGGGCATGAGGAAACCCACCGTTCATCGACGCCTTTTTATATGAAAACCGTGCGTGAATTCAAGACAAAAGAGATGCTTAAAATTACCCTCAGGGACATCCTCAAAAAAGCGGATATTGTGGATATCATGCTCGAAATCAGCTCCCTCGCGGATGTGATCATAGAAAATTCCCTGGAACTGGTGAGAAAATCCCTGACCGAAATCTACGGCGCTCCGCAGGACGATGCTTTTTCCGTGATAGCCCTCGGCAAGCTTGGGGCAGAGGAACTGAACTTCAGCTCTGATGTTGATCTGATCTTTGTGTACGGAACAGAGGTGGGCGAGACAGCTGGGGCGCAGACGAATCAAGGGGTTACCGTGAACAGGATTACGAATCACGAATATTACTGCAAAGTCGGGGAGGAACTGACCCGCTTCCTGTCATTGAATACCGAGTCGGGATTTGCGTACAGGGTTGACCTGAGATTAAGGCCGGAAGGGCAGCGGGGCGATATAGCGCTGGCGCTGAGGGGATATGAAATGTATTACGAGTCCTGGGGAAGGGCGTGGGAAAGGGCCATGCTCCTGCGGGCGAGGCATGTCGCGGGCGACCGGGAGCTCGGAGACGGCTTCATGAAAATGATAACCCCTTTTGTATACAGAAAATATCTGGATTTCAGTTCTATCGACGAAATAAAGAAACTGAAGACGCGCATTGATTCGACATTCAAAAAGGGGGATATCAAGAGGGGCTACGGCGGGATACGCGAGATCGAGTTTTTCGCGCAGGCCCTCCAGTTGATATACGGCGGCAGAGAGCCCCTGCTCAGGGAGAAAAGTCTGCTCAGGGTTATGCACCGGCTTCTCCTGAAGGGGCTTATAGGACAGGAAGACTATTTTATCCTCTCGGACAATTACCGTTTCCTGAGAACTCTCGAACACCGGCTTCAGCAGCTCAATGATCTCCAAACGCACACAATACCGTCCGGAGACGCCGAACTGAATGCGCTCGCCGGGAAGATGGGTTTCTCCGGCAGAAAGCCCTTTCTTGACAGCCTTGAAAAGAGAAGGGCGAAGGTGAGGAGTATTTACGATTCGCTGTTCTCGGCACAGAAAGAAGAGCCTTCCATCAGCGGCGCGTTGTTTGCCGAGGAATTCCCGGATTCCGAACTGAAGGAGTATCTCGGGGAGGCAGGCCTCAAAGATGTGGACAAGGCATTTCGCAATGTCCAGCTCATAAAAGACAGTGTATTCACCTTCCAGACACTCAGGGGGAGAAGACTCCTGAGCGAGATTATCCCTGTTTTTGTCGACAGCTCGTTAAAGACCAATTCGCCCGATGCCGCGTTAAATCATCTGCAGTCGTTTGCGAATCTTCTCAGCGTGAACGAGTCTTATCTGGAATTGTTCAGAAAAAACAGGGAATTGATCGACCTTCTCACCTACGTGTTTTCGCAAAGCACCTACCTTTCGAAACTCCTCATGAACAAACCGCAGCACCTGGAGATGATCGGATGGGAGAGGAGGCCGAGGAAAACGCTTGTGGAACTGATCAGGGAAATAAGGGCGGGCGTATTTGAAGGCCACTCCCTGAATGATTCGGTACGGCAGGTAAAACAGATTGAGGAAATAAGACTGGGCATGCTTTTCCTGCAGAAAAAGATAGGGATCCAGGAAGTTGTCCGGGGCCTCAGCAAGGCGGCGGAAGCGGTCCTTTACTCCTGCATCGAAAACATTTCAGAAGGGGAGGCCGGCATGGCCGTCCTGGCCTTCGGCAAACTGGGAGGGAGAGAGGTTACCTTCAGCTCGGACCTGGACATAATCTTTGTTTCTTCAGGTGAGGTGAGGGAAGCATATACAAAGACCGCGCAGAGACTGTTACGGATGCTGATCTCCTACACAAGAGACGGCATAGCGTACAGTGTGGATACCCGGCTAAGACCGGAGGGAACAAAGGGGCCTCTTGTATCTTCGATCGAAAGTTTCAGAAACTACTACGCGAAAGCCGCGGCCTTCTGGGAGTTCCAGGCGCTGCTCAAGGCGAGGCCCGTTGCCGGTGATAAACAGACGGGGGCATTGTTCATGAAAATGGCGGCAGAAACGCTCGCGGCAAGAGGGTCTGAAGTCAGGGCTGCCGATATCCTCCAGATGAGGGAACGGATACAGCGGGAACTATCGAAGGAAACCGGAGGATATGATGTAAAGCTGGGCCCGGGAGGCATAGAGGAGATAGAGTTTGCGGTGCAATTCCTGCAGCTGAAAAACTGCCGGACGAATAAGAGACTGCTGGTGCAGGGAACGCTGGTCGCGCTGGAAAGACTCCGCGCGGCAGGCAGTATAGATGCTGAGACAAAGGATGCCCTTAGGGAGGCGTACCTTTTCTCCCGCGGCCTTGAAAGCTTTTTGAGGCTCAGCGGAGAGAGCATATTGAAAAGAGATGCAGATATGCTCAAGAACGCGTCAGAATTTATGGGGTTCGAATCTGCTGAAAATTTAACTGAAACGCTTCAGCGTTACAGAGAAAAGACGCAGCAGGCTATTGACAGATACCTCACCGATTCCTGACCGCGTAAAGCTCCATTACTTCCTCGCGGGTGACGACCGCGTCGACCCTGTACCCGAGCGCCTCGATGTTTTCCCTGCCGCCTTCCTGCCTGTCGACGAGTGCGATAACCTTAACTATCTGCAGCCCTGCTTCCTTCGCCTTGTTGATCGCCTCTATCGTTGACTTCCCCGTTGTTATGACATCGTCGACAATGACGACACTGTCACCTGCCGTTATATTCCCTTCTATCCACTGCATGGTTCCATGTGCTTTGGCGGTTTTTCTCACGACAAACGCCTCTAAAGGCTCTTTTTTCAGATAGGAGGTATAGGCAACCGCGTCCGCGATAGGATCTGCGCCCAAGGTAAGTCCTCCGATGCCTTTAGGGTGAGAGCTTTGAATCATATCAAAAATTATGTTGCCTATCAGGTACATTCCTTC
>JAOUFP010000022.1 GCA_029858145.1 Nitrospirota bacterium
TCAAAAAGCACCCAGTTCAGGAGCGGCGCCTCCACATTCAGATACTGGGAAAAATAGGTGAGCTTGTGCGCATATGCCGGGCTGAGTTTTCCCAAGCCCACCCCTGTCAACAGGGAGAATGCACTGGAAGCACCAAGACCCCATCCCACGATAATAAAGGTTGCGAGGAGCGTCAAGCCGAGGCCTGCCCCTGCGATATAGGGTGACCAGAAACTATCCTTTTTCATAATAACCTCCATAGGTCGCAATGATCTTTCTTAAGTTGTACCCCTTTTGCCGGGGAATTGCAACGGCGTAAGAGGGCCCAATTAAAAAACAGGGACACATCCCATTTTCCCCCAGTCCGCAAAAAAATCGGGGCATATTTATTTGACGCAGTGCGATAAGTTGGCAACATTTTAAGAAATAAGTTAAACTGAAAAAATAAACGTATGGGCACTGAAGAGAAATATAAGGGTAAGGGATTTCTTGCCGAACTCCTTGCGAAGGCGAAGGAAAGCAATAAGCTCGACATCGACCGTCTTCGTGATGAGCTAAGAAAGGAAATTGAAGCAGAGGATAAGTTATTCGGCAAGTTCCGCGGACTCGTGGAATCGTTCCAGGACATTATTTCTGAGGAGAAGCAGCGTTATAATGCCGCCATTAAAGCGCTGTCCAAGACTTCAGGAGTAAGCCGGCAAAACGTCCTTGAGGCCGCCGATAATCAGCTTGAGGAAATCAAAATGCTTGAACAGGGGATCATGTCTACCCTGCCCGACTTTCGCAAAGATCTCAAGGCTATGGAATCCAAATCGAAGGATATTAAAAGCGAGATAGCCAGACTGCGTGAGAAAATAGGGCAGCTTCAGAAAGAAGAGCAAGAGATCCTCGATGGCATGGCAGCAGGGGAAAGAGAGATGATAGCCGTCGAGGAGGCGGTGGGGAAACTCTTCAAGGATATCGGGTCGGAGATAACCGGCATCAGGAAAAAGATAGAGGAGTTTACCGCTGAAAAGGCGCCGCCTCAGCCGATAACGCCGCTGCAACCGGTAACGCCTCCTGATGTTGCTGAAAGTCCTAAACGCGAGGAAGAAAAGGGAGGCGTTGAAGAGGAAGGCAAAATCGAGTGGATTTCTGCACTGGAGGTGACGGAAGCGGCAAAAAAGTGCTCTATGTGCGGAGGTCACATGGACTTTCACATTCAATATGGAATGTGGATGTGCTATGCCTGCGGACACGAAGAAACAGCAAATGACGATGCTGAAGGTCCAAGTGAACCTGCAGCCGCTGCGGAGCCAGCCCCTGTTGCGGAGCAGAAGCCGACACCGGTTTCATCTCAGCCCTTTGCTGTCCCTTCAACAGCTTCGCCTTCCGGCAAACGGCAATTTTCCAGGAAAAAACCTTGCCCGGTCTGCCGTAAGCAGATGGATTGGAACGATGATGACAAGACCTGGCGGTGCCTCTACTGTAATTACGAGAGAAGGGTATTTTAGAAAAATAGACACATCCGGGACACATCCCATTTTCTCGGCTTCCGACTTAGCATGACTTGCTCCGGTTCAGACCTCACACCTCCTGTGCATGTTCGACAGCCGAAGTTGCTGAATGAGTCAACGTCGTATCCGTCCCTCACGGTCAGAAGGGACGGAATGCGACCTGCGAGCACTCTTATTTCTTTTTCTGCCGCGGAGCCACAGGAACCATGATGTGGGCATAAGAGGTGCCTTTCCACATCACGTAAGGGCCTCCATTATCGGGAGTCGGATATGCCCTCGAGCATCTTCGGATCCGGCACGATGATCATCAGGTGCGGCCCTTCCTGAACCCACACTTCCCCGGGGTCGCGCCTTGCGTCAAAAGGGTCCGCGTTGTTCACGAGGTCGTCGCCGGCGAGCATGTACGAGATGCCGATGCGATCGGACTTGAAATCAGCTTTTTTGCTGAAGGCATCCAGGGCGCGCATCCAGACTTCGTCATTGCACATGGGGTGGGTTGAGCCCGTACCGGATGCGGGCATGCAATGCCAGCCGTTCGTGCCCTGGCGCAGCACGGTGCCGTCAACGTCCATGATCGTGGCGTGCTTGCTTATCGATGGAGGCGCGGCCTGCATGGCAGGCGCGATTTTGGCCTGTTTGGACTGGCCTTCTGCTGTGACTGACGCGGTTGTCATTCCAAAGACAGCAAAGGCAGTTGACATAACGACGATGAAACGTATCATTAACCCTCTCATTTGCATATCCTCCCCTGAAATGTTTTTTGGACCGCCCGAAAGTTTCGGGTTCTGTTCATCTCCGTGAATAAACGGTTCTCATTTAATTCATGCCCCATCCTAGCATGTATTATACGGGGGACAAACTGACGGCGAGAGATGCCTTGACAGTTCCTCCTGGAGCGCTAAGCTTAAAGCATAGGGGACATTTCACAAATCTGCGCAAAAAAAGGAGCAAAGTCATGCCGAGGCAAAAAGCATCCCTGTCAGAGACCCGGATAAGCGTGAGGGAGCCAGAGAGCATCTTTCAAATCCGGAGAAAAATCGTGAACGGCACCTTTCACGGCCGCTGGCATTTCTCCTTTGGCGAAAACTTCGACCCGGAGCATCTGCAATTCGGGACACTGCGGGTCTTCAATGACGATACTCTTTCTCCCGGCTCTGTCTGGCCGCTTCATCCCCATCATGACATTGAAGTTGTTACCTATTGTGCGGGAGGGGAATTCCGCCATGCCGACCAGCGCGGCAAGGGCGGTGTCCTTAAGAAAGGGTGGGTGCAGCATACTACGGTGGGCAGGGGCATGTGGCATTCGGAGATCAACAACAGTCCTGACATGCCGCTGCGTTTCATCCAGATGTGGTTCATTCCCTCTGAAAAAGACCTGGCCCCTTTTGTTGAGCAAAAGGCTGTGGAGAAAAAAGAGAGGACGAACAGGCTGCTCCCCCTTGTTTCGAATGAGCATCAAGACGCGCTCCCCATCCGCTCTGACGCACGGGTCTACTCCTGCTTTCTCAAAAAAGGGCATAGGGTAAGGCATTCTCTGAAAGAAGGCCGTGGAGCATATGTGTATGTGCTGGAGGGAGATGCCGTGGAAGTAAACGGCAGCAGAATCCTTGTCTACGGAGCGGCCCAGGCCACGGGGGCGATGGACCTGCTCATCTCAGCGGATGGTGACTCCGAACTGCTTCTCATCGATGTGTTGAAAGAAAAATAGGGACACATCCCGATTTTCTCGGCCAGTTATGGCATCGGCAGTTTTTTTATGTCTTTTATGCCGGCATAACAAAAACATTCGAGTTGGTGATGTGGCTGCCAATCGGCCTTGCAATAATCGAAACGGCAGTATTACTCATCAATAAAATGGGGTGTCCTTTGACGCCAATCGCCATGAATTATACTTCTGACAGACGGGAGAATTTCGATATCTATCTGCAGGAATGGCTCGCGAAACATAATAAGTTGATATTCAGCATGATCCTTTTTTAAAGGATTGCTGCTGGATATCCACAATTTGTCTGCCGGCCTATAAGCAAAGCATCACGGATTTGTCCTGAATCCTGCACGCACGAATCCACGGGGGCAGGTCTTTGTTCTTGACGTTTCCCTATACGCTTTTCTCGTTACCCTTCGAACCCTCTTTTCACCATACTGATCGGTTCCAGGAAGGTCAACGGGGCGCGTCTTGAATCTTGCATCGGAGGCTTGGGATCCAAATAACTGCCTCCACTTCAGGCGGCAAAAGGAGACGGCCCCGAATGGTCTGCAGACTACTTGGCGATCTTCTTCTTGACCGTCTTAACCGCCGCAGAGGTCTTTTTCGCAACGGTTTTTTTGACGGCCTTTGCCACCGGGGAAGTTTTCTTCGCAACGGTCTTCTTGACGGCCTTAACCGCCGCGGAGGTCTTCTTCGCAACAGTCTTCTTGACGGCCGCGACCTTTTTTTCCACTTTCTCCGCCACTTTTTTCTCCGCCTTCGTCGCCTTCTTTACTGCCTTCTTCACCGCTTTTTGCACTGTCTTCTTCACCGTCTTCTTGCCGAGCATGTCTCCTCCTTAAATGATCTTTTTTTTCCAGGATGCCAACGCACTACCGCGGGAATACTAACCGGTATCCTCCGCCGATGTCAATCCTCGTCGCTGCCGGGCGGCCAGTTTTTATTTTACCGGCCCATTCGAAGTTCAAGGACTTCGATCTTCTTCTTTCTTGGGAGTTTTTTTAAATCGTACTCGAGCCTTCTCGCTTCTCCTTCATCTTTGCATGGTATTGTTTTGACCAGCTCAAACGGCCTCCACGATCTTACGAATTTGCTGCCGGTTCCGAGCGTATGCTTTTCAAGCCTTTTCTCAAGATCATTTGTCATCCCGATATATAAGGAATTGTTGCTGCACCTGAGCAAATAGACGCACCAGGGGCCGCTATTCTTCTCAGCCCGTTCTTCCGCTAACTCATTCAGCCAGATCTTTAAGGCTTTCCTTGCCTCCTTATCGACAAATGAGAAAATCCGGTGAGCGGTGTCGTGAGCGCGGGAGGCGGAATGTCCGGCCACCTTTACAACGTGAAAACCTGATTCGTCGTGAAGTTCGTAAAAGGTGCGATAAAGAGAAGCGTTGCCCAACTGCCGGTTAGTCTTTTTCGAAAGGAATCCTGTTGCCAGCAGTCGGGGTTTTCTCTTCAGAAGGCCTGAAACGCACTGAGAATCGGAATATATTGTCAGGCTTCCCCGTGGTTCCTGCCGGATCTCTGTAAGCGCCCATAAAACGGCCTGCAGTTCAAGTCTTGTCGATGAAGTGTCTTCGAATCTCTTCACCTGTAGCTGCCCGGTGATTTCGGGTCTTCGAATAACTCCTGGCGGGGACTCAAGAAATGAAGCAGGGATCATGACATAGGCGCCCACACCGAGCCTGAGGCCGGGACTTACACTCACATCCGTGAACAGGGCAAAATCCTTTATGACCTCTTTTACGATATCAGACTCCTGAGCAATAAGACAGTATGCATTCTCTATCTTACACCGAAACGGCATCGACTTCACAGCAGAGTTGCAGAACGCGGTCGCCACCTGAGAACACCATGCATGGAGTTATCCCTAGGTCGATGCTGAATCAGCCAACTTGTCACCTATTCCGTATCACTGGGCTTTCCGCACGGCACTTCGAAGGCGGTCCGGACGAATCAGGCCGGAATCACGTCTGACCCCAATTTCACCCCATCTGGTGAGCACGGCCTTTACGGATTCCTTCTGGACAGACATGGCGCTGAGAAAGACATAGTCGGCCCACGGGAGATCCTAGTCCTTAAGCTTCCGGGCATTCATGTCCACAAGACTTTTGTCCCATTCAGGCGGGAGCTTGGCTGCCACAGTCATCAGTCCGAGAAAATAGGGACACATCCCATTTTCCCCCGCTTCTGACAGTGCATGACTGAAGAAAAATGGGATGTGTCCCTATTTTTCTTGCGGCAGGCCATCTTTAACAAGGCCTTGAAAATTTTCCTGAAACTGATATGATGGGGGAAAATATTGGGCATCTCAAAACGGGGCGGCAATGGAAGCAAACAGCATAAAAGACGTAATCCGGGACATCCTGTCCAGTTCTGGTATTGCAATCAATGGAAACCAGCCTTGGGACATCAGGATAAATAACGAAGGGTTTTATCAGCGGGTAATGAAAGAGGGGAGTATGGGGCTCGGGGAGTCGTTCATGGATGGATGGTGGGAATGCAGCCGCCTTGATGATTTCTTTTCCAGGATCATGCTATGCCGGGCAGAAGACATGTTAAAAAAGAACTGGAGGATGCTCCTGCCCGTGATCAGGGCGGCACTCATCAATCTCGGCAGCAGATCGCGGGCCTTTCAGATCGGTGAGCAGCATTATGACATCGGGAACGAACTATACGTAAATATGCTCGATAAAAGGATGGTCTACAGCTGCGCTTACTGGAAAGACGCTGAAACGCTCGATGCTGCCCAGGAAGCGAAGCTCGACCTTATCTGCAGGAAGTTGAACCTGCAGCCCGGCGACAGGGTGCTTGATATCGGATGCGGATGGGGCAGCTTCATAAAATATGCGGCGGCGAAATATGGCATAAGGGCAGTAGGCATTACCGTATCCAAGGAACAGACGAAGCTCGGCAGGGAATTGTGTGCAGGGCTGCCTGTTGAGATCAGATTGCAGGATTACAGGGACCTTGATGAGAAGTTCGACCATATCGTTTCGGTTGGGATGTTTGAACATGTCGGCTACAAGAATTACAAAACTTATATGGATGTCGTGCACAAGTGCCTCAGGGATGAAGGACTGTTTTTATTGCATACGATAGGCAAGAATTATTCTGACGTGACTGTTGATCCCTGGCTCGGAAAATATATTTTCCCGAATTCACTCATCCCGTCGATGAAACAGATAAGCGGTGCCATAGAAAACCTGCTTGTTCTGGAAGACCTGCATAATTTCGGCCCCTGTTATGATCGGACCCTGATGTCATGGTTCAGGAATTTCGAGAGAAACTGGGACACACTGAAAACATGCTATGACGAAAGGTTTTACCGCATGTGGAAATACTATCTTCTGAGCAGCGCAGGCTCATTCAGGTCGAGGTATATGCAGGTCTGGCAGATCGTTCTTTCCAGGAAGGGCGTACCGGGTGGCTATAATCCGGTCCGCTGAGAGCCTGCCCCAACTGATAAACTGATAAGAAATTGCTTTTTCCGCATGAGGGTAGAATAGCACGGGACAGGGATGTCAGCGCCTGTGCTCAGTCTTGTTTCCTGCTTTATACCTCCTCACCACTGACAGCTCCAAACCCATAACTCCGCCCCGGAAACTTCAGTTCCGTAGTCCCATGGAGCCGAAGCGCCAAAGCTTCAGGGGGGCAGATGTTACAATAGAGAAAAGGGCAGATTCATTCTCAGGGAGGCTGCATGTTTGGAATTATTCTTCTGGCCGTTGTCACGGTGATGCATGTTTATGTCTTCTGGCGCGCCGCCACGGTGCCATTTCTGAAGCGCCATATTTCCGGAAAGGTCTTCCTGGTGACAGGCATAGTCCTCTGGGCGGTCTTTTCACTCGGCCGCTTCATAGGTCATGGGGGCACAGGCACTCTGGCCACGATACTGGAATTTCTCGGCATGGACTGGATGGCCGTTGTTTTCCTTATGACTGTGTCACTGCTCACGGTTGACATAATCACCGGGTTCGGCTTTTTCCTGCCCCGGTTCGCGCCTTTCCTGCGGGGCTGTGCCCTTGCTGCCGGTGCAGCGCTTTCGGTGATCGCGCTCGTGCAGGGCCTTCGGCCGCCGGTTGTGCAAAACTATGAGGTGAACCTCTCCGGACTTCCTTCCGAAATGGACGGCACAGTGATCGTTGCCATGTCCGACCTGCACGTAGGAACGCTGATCAGCAAGCAGTGGCTGGAGGCACGTATCGCCCAGGTGGAGGCTCAGCAGCCCGACCTCGTGGTCCTCCTCGGGGATATCTTCGAAGGCCACGACCAGCCCGAAGAGGAGATGATAGCGGTCCTGCGCCGCCTTTCCGCGCCTCTTGGCGTCTGGGCTGTCCTGGGGAACCACGAGTTCCATGGGCGCAGCAATACAAGCGTTTCCCTGAAAAATTATGATGGGATACGGGTGCTGAACAACTCCTGGGCAGAAGTCCATCCGTCCTTCGTACTTGCAGGCGTGGACGACCTTACCGCCAACCACCGTTCCGGTCATGGAGGAGATCCGATCTCCAGGGCGCTTGCAGGCCGGCCGCCGGGTACAACAATACTCCTCTCCCATACCCCCTGGCAGGCCGGCAGGATCGCGGGTAATGGCGTTGGGCTGATGCTTTCCGGTCACACCCATGGAGGGCAGATATGGCCCTTCAGCTATCTGGTTCAGCGCATCTATCCTCTGCTCGGGGGACGGTACGAAGTGGACGGCATGACGGTCATCGTCTGCCGGGGCACCGGCACGTGGGGCCCGCGCATGCGCCTGTGGCGGCCAGGCGAGATCCTTCGCGTGACGCTTCACGCGAAATGATACACATCACATTCTATTTTTTTTGAGCGCTCCGGATAAATTCGAGGAGATCTGCCATATCCCCTTTTCTCAATTGGGGCCACGCCAAATTCTTCACGCCCATAGCCTCCATCATCTCCGCGGTGTGATTCCAGATGCCTGCGACAAGCGTTGTCTGGTCCGTGTCCTGATATCCGGAGAGATCTATGAATATCAGTTTGCCGCGTTCCCCCTTGAGACTGTGACACTGTGCGCAATGCATTTCTGAAAACATTTTTTCCCCCAACGCCGTATCGCCGGGCTCATCAATGTAATGGAGAAAGTAGAGATAGGCAAGAAGATCAGACATCTCCTTTGCGGTAAACTTGGGGATGCCGCATTCGGTCTGTGCCACCCTGACCAAAATCATCTCAGGGGCCTTATTCCACATGTTCGAGGCAATCTGGGTGAGGCTTGTATAAAAAGTCTTTGCCTGCCTGCCGAGATCAATGCCGCCCTCCGCGCCTTCGCCCCTGATGGCATGACACTTATTGCAGCCCTTGGCAGCGAAGAGCTTTTTTCCTTCCCGCGGGTTGCCGGGTTTAAAGAAGAAAGGTTCTGCCGGTCCTTTCGCACGGGGCCTGATAAATTCGAAAAGGTCCATCATCTCCCTATCAGCGAAACCGGGCCACTTCTTTCCGAGCCTGAGCATGCGCGCCATCATCTCCAGGCTGTGGTTCCAGACGGCCTGGCTCAGGAAGACCGCAGAAACGTTCCGCGGAAATTCATCGAGCCCGAGTTCGCCTTCTTTGCCTCTGCCTGCGAGGGGATGGCAGGCTGAACAACCTTTTTGTTCGAATATGTAAGCCCCTGCAGCGGGGTCTCCGGGTTCGTCAAAGAATCTGAGAAAGTACAGATAGGCGGTAATCTCCGTAAATTCCTGCCCTGTCAGAGCAGGTCTGACAATCCCCGCCTTTTCCATTCCGGCGATCATGGAAGGGGCGTGGTTCCACATCCTTGCAGCCAGGTTCAGTTGGGTATCACCCAAATCTATCCTGCCCAGATCAGGTCCGGTCGTGCCTCCTTCGCCTTTTATGGAATGACATTTGACACATCCCTTGCTTGCAAGCAGCCGGCCCCCTATGGCCGGATCTTCGGGAAGGGTCTGAGCAAAGGCAAGGGAACACAGAAAGAAAAGAATGACGGTCATACCGATCGTGATAATCGTGCTTGTCTTCATGGCGCACCCCGTTATTTCTTTAGGTAATGACTGCTTAAAAGCATTATAGCACCCATGAGAAGTGAAGTCTATTTGAAGCAAAAGAGGCCGTCCTTTGTGATTCCGCCGATGTGCGGAACACGACAGGCACCCAATAAAAGCGCCTGCATAAGAAATGCGCAGACCGCAGGAGGAACGCGAGCCCTTCAGAATGCCGCCGGTGTGTTCAACGAAGGGCTATCTCTTTTTTTGCGAACGCTATCTCAACAGCATCCCGTACCTGCAGGCCGAATCTGTCCGCAAAGGCGCCCGGATACGGAAGATAATTAAGGGCGGCAAACAGATATACTTTGCCTTTGGCATTTTGTGGAATCCTGAAGCGGTAGGTCTCTTTTCGAATTTCTTCCGCGTCTAACCGGTTGTCAAATATGATTTTCGCCGCATTGTAGGATGACAACGTCTGTTTTCCTGATTTATCCACGAATATGGCCCGATAGATGCGATTCCCTTTCGGGACATCGTCCCTCAGAATTTCCTCGTCAAACGCACCCTTGCCGGCCACATTATATGCACTCTGCCCTTCGATGTCCGAAGACGCGGCAATAGGTATGGTCCTGATGGTCTCTTCCCCGATATAGGCCTTGAGTTCCAGCCACAGCAACCTGAGGTCCGCGCTGCCTGAGGGCATTTTGTGTCCTGTCCTCGAATTGTCGACAAGAATATCTATTCTTATTTCATCTCCCGGCGATGCGCTCGAACGCGCCGTTTCTATGCTCAGAGTGAGGGACCCGACAACCTGGGTCCTGGAATGCGCGCCGGGGAAGCGGTGGGTGTATATCTTTTCCCGGTATGGTGTCCGAACAAGACTCGACCGGGCTGCCCTGCCGGACTCATACACCGGTTTTCCCGAAATCAGAAATCCCATGACATTCATATGGCAGTCCTGACAATGTATGCCCTCTTTAGCGTAGCCGCTGTTTTTCCATTCGGAATACGTGGATTTTATTTCAAGGCCATGGTGGTTCACCGCATTATGGCAGACCGCACAGAATTCACTCTTTGTCTGAAATTCGGAATAAATATGATGCCAGTTATACACATGCATGAAAGGCCCGTATTTTTGCGTGCCGGGATCAGAGATGTAATTGCCGTTTTCGGGCCTTTCACCCTTATACCCCGTAACAGTATGACAAAAGTCACAGGTGACCCCTGATCTGTCGGGATCAACCTGTTCCTCTGACACAATAGGGCTCTTCTTCGTAAGGTATGCGATCGGGGCATGGCAGGCGATACAGCCTTCGGCCTCTTTGACAAGCTCAGGGTCTGCAGAGACCTGAGGCAGCAGTTCCCTGAAGTACTGCCCCTGGAACACCGGATTGGTAAAGGATGCAGCGTGCATGGACTCCGAATGCTGATTGAAGATATAAGAATGGCAATTGCTGCATTGCGAAGAAGGCCAGTAGGTGATACCGTATTTTTCCGCAGAGCTGCCCGCGGGAGGATACCCCAAAAGACAGAAAACGGTCATCGGCAGCATCAAATATTTGATAAGCTTCATCTCTTAAATTGTACTATGGCGGGTTCTGCCGGTCAAACGAAAGTATCGCCTTCAGAGGATTTCAGGATATGCCCTTTCCGGGAGCGGAGACAAGGGGTCCCTCCTGAAGAGAGGGACCCCCGACGATGTCCGAACGTTCAAGTCCCCGCCGGTGCATTGCAGGGTGCTGCTTCTAGTAATCCCAGTAGACCTCAAAATAAAAGATCTCAAGGGCATCTTCTATGTTGACAGCTGCGCCGGAGGTAAGCCTCGCCTCGATAAAATAGGTCTGTATCCGGTCTGTTCTCAGGCTCTTGTTCCCCGAAACAGGCAGATTCTGCACTACCTTCTTCTGCTTCATTTGAGGGACTTCATAGGGTGTCGCGGGCTCCATACTTACAGAGGCATATTGGCTGTGCTGCCTCGGGACATTCCAGCTCACCCCGCCAAGCTGCGCACTGATCCTGCCTTTGCTGACATTGCCGACCATCACGAATTGACGAATACGTGCCTTCTCCGGTACGGGCAGCTGACAGACACAGGAAACATCAATCCTGCCATCCATGTTGTACACGGACAGGCCTCCCGAACTGCTGACAAATTCAGCCCTGGGGGTGTTTGAATAAGTGGCGCAACTGCCGGCTGGTATCCGGACTCCGCCCTTAAAGTCATAGATCCCTGCCTGCGCTGCAGGGCTGAAGAAAGCGAACAGAAATGACAATATAATTACAACTGACCGCCTTTGCATAATCGACCTCCTTTGTCGTTTTTTTTGCCCGACCATCCCCATCCCCGTCAGGCCCTTTTCTCCAAACGGATATCATACTATCATAATGCGCTTTAGTTGAAAAGAAGGAAATCATTGGCCGCCTTTCCTGCCGGCATCTCCGATGCTGTTCGGAAAATACCTCACGCCTGCCGGAATCCTTTCAGGGACTTCCTGCTCAACGCGTCCATGGGCGGGATGTTTTGCATCAGGGCTCAGACAGGCCTGCCGTATTTTGAAATATACGACATCAGGTCAAAAATACTCTTTGCTCTTCGGTTGATGACCTCCATGGTCTGCTCGATCCTTTTAAACCTGTCCGGCTGTGATTTGTCTGCAAAGGACTCTTCCGCCTTTTCCATGGCTTCCATTATCTCAAGACCTTCTCTTCTTCGGAAGAGATCTTCCTTCCATACCTCCTTCGCCAGGAGAAGCGCCCCAAACAACATCTTTCTTGTCTCCGCCGCCTTGTGTTCCAGGCGTGAGAATCTTTCCTCGTCAGTCATATCAGCGAAATGCACCATTTCACCCTCCAGTTCGTTTCTCAAACCACCCGCGGCCGTATACGGCTTTGATAAAAGGATAGTGCATTAAGGGCTGCCCTGCAAACGGGGAAGGTCACGACGTGTGCGGCAGGGAAAAGAGAAGGCAGGAGATGAACCTGCCCTTTGTAAATTAAATTATCAAAAACCGAACCACGGCCTCATATGTCACAATTCCTGAAAGGCCGGCCTTGGAGGCGATTGCGGCAGGGAATGGATGCAACCCCTATTCACAGATGCCGGCCGGGCTTTGGGTCAGGCATTCGTTTCCGCTCCAGAAGTTGGCGGTGCCCGAGGTGCCGCTGCCGGAAGACTGATCGAACGCATCATAGTTGCCGTCGAGACCTTCGCTGCCGCCTGTCTTGTTGCCAATAAAATCGTTGTCACTCGCCGATGCAGTGGCCTTTATCCCGCTCCAGACAGAGTCTGTGACGTGGTTGTAACGGACACTATTGTTATTCGCTCCCTGATCCAGCCGAATGCCATCGTCGCGTATCGTAGCTGCGTCACCTGCGCTTTTGATCCGGTTTCCCTCGATTACATTGTAAGAACTGGGGCCGTTGACCTCCCAGTCGGCCAGAACAATCCCGGTAAACTGGCTGTCTTTAATATGGTTTTCCTTAATAAGGCTGTTGGTAGCAGAACCGATATAGATTCCGAAGCCGGTTGTATCACGGATGTTATTTCCCAGGACCACTGCGTTATCAGAAACAAGCAGCGAAACCCCGGCGTTTGGTATGGCGGGCTGCAGCGTTCCTTCACACACAACACAGGGGCCGGCTCCTGTAATCTTGTTCTCCCGTACCGTCACGTTGTCAGCGCCGATAACAAGGATCACGTCACCGCCGCCTTCAGGTGATGACCTGGCATCGAACCTTTCAACCGCGGCGCCGTCGGCTGTGATTATGAAGGCATAGGGCTGCCCTATGACTACAGCTTTTTCACTTTTGGCCGCACGGACAGTGACCGCCTTGTTCACCCCGACCTCCTCGCTGTAAATGCCCGGGCAGACAATGACCGTATCCTGTTCTGAAGCAGCGGCGATGCCCTCATTAATTGTCGCGGCGTCTGCAGGCGTGAACTTGTCATTGCAATTGTCCACCGTGGCAAAACCGTCCTGATCTACCACTACAGTTCCGGCGAATACGTACCCTGCGCTGAATGCCACTGTAATCAATGCAATAACTGTTACGGTAAGCTTATTTTTAAGTAAACGCTTCATGGCTGTCCTCTTTTCAAGGTTAAGGGTGATTTTTTTCTCCTAAAACCTGAAATCATTCGGTTTGCGGTCTTCTGCAGGAATAGAGAAATCTTCGGTTAACAGACAATGCCTTTTCGGGCTTCCCTATAATCTTTTTATCACTAAATTCTTCACCTGTCAATATGGTGTATAAGTTCCATTGCGGCATACAGTTGCCAAACAGCCTGATCTCTGCTATATGAATATATAAGTATCAGATAATGTCGCTGCAGCATCACCCTGCATCCGGCACGAAGGAGAAGAGATGCAAAAAGGTCCCACCGCCTCTGTGCACCCCCTTGCCCGTGAGCTTATGCTCGAATTTGCCGCAGCGAGCGGGCTTGCGCCCGTCCATCCGAATCCTCAACGGTATTTATGGACGGATGCCTTTGCCGTCTGCAATTTCCTCGGGCTTTATCGCGAAACCGGAGAGGAGCTGTACAGGAAGCTCGCCCTGGATCTTGTCCAGCAGGTCCATTTCACCCTCGGCCGGCATCGCGCCGATGACCGGCGCGAAGGCTGGATCAGCGGACTTGACGAAAAAGAGGGCGCAGAGCATCCCACCATCGGCGGACTGAGGATCGGCAAGGAGATGAATGAACGGAAGCCGGAA
>JAOUFP010000369.1 GCA_029858145.1 Nitrospirota bacterium
TCGGTAACGATCAGGGCGGAACAGCCGGAGCGGATGAGGTCGAGCTGGATGTCATGCTGGTCCCCGATGATCACGACGTCGCCGGGATGGACCCTGTTGAGAATGGTGCCTTTCTGCATCGCTGCAGTAAAAATTTTCCCGGTCAGGAACTCTATTTTCTTCGCATTGCTGATGACGCGGCCGTCGAGCGTCTTGATGAGGATATCGAGGCTGATAGGAGCATCCTTGAGATCGCTGAAGCCGACGCTGTCCATATAATGTCTTGCTATGTCCTTGAGCCCGACGATGCCGGTCACACGGCCGCTGTCGTCCACTACCGGGAGGGAGCGGACCCCTGTCTCCCGCATGAGAAGTGAAAGGGCCTGAACAGAATCGCGCTCGTGAATGGCGACCGGTTTTTTAAATTCCAGGTCACAGACGGTTGCGGCGAGACTCTCCACGATGTTCGGTACGGGAACGCCGAAGCGTTCGAGCACATACTTCGTCTCCTCATTTATCGTTCCCGCCCTTGCCGGGGTGAAGATAAAGCGTTTGTCGGTTATATTCTTGAAATAGGCATAGCCGATTGCAGAGCAGACAGAATCGGTGTCAGGATTTTTATGGCCTATCACATAAACGATTTTCGATTTTCGCGTTGTCATTGCGTAGCTTTCACCGTTGCCGCATCCTGAGGAAATTGCCGATGGAGCGGTCGTACGTTTTCTCAAATTCCTTATTGAAGTAACACGCCGGCAGTTCATCGTTCTTCCGGTGGTGCTGCAGGCATTCGCAGCATTTGTATTTTCTCGGGCATGGCTCGTAGGTGCAGGTGCAATGCGCCTTGTTTTTTTCTGAAATGCATTCCATGTTGTCCCTCCTTTTATTTGCCGATGCAGAACGTGCTGAATATTTTATCGAGGATATCGTCTGCAGTTACGATACCTGTTATCTCCCCCAGACTGTCAAGTGCTTCTCTCAGTTCTATCGAAAAGAATTCAAGGGGCTGATTTTCTGACAAAAGCCCGATCGCCCTCTCCAGAGATGCAGAGGTCATGTCGAGGGCTGTCTTGTGCCGAATGTTTGTCACCACGACCCCTTCGCGTTCTTCGTTCCAGTTCCTGAGATTCGACTGAAAGATATGGGATTTCAGTTCCTCGATGCCCTTGCCGGTGAGGGCTGAGACAGGGAGAAGCTCCTTTCCGCTTTCGCGGAGCGCGGCGAGGGAGATTCTGGAAGGGAGATCCGATTTGTTTATCAGGAGCACCGCATTTTTCCCTCTGATGAGTTCGATGAGCTGAAGATCCTCCTCCCCGAGCGGTTCGCTGCCATCCACCAGCGCCATAACGTAATCAGCGGTGTCTATCGCGTTCAGGCTTCTCCGGATCCCTTCTTTTTCGACGATCTCATCGGAATTCCGTATGCCGGCGGTGTCCATTATCCGTATCGGGAGCCCGTTGATGTTCAGATAATCCTCGATGAGGTCTCTTGTGGTCCCCGGAAGGGGGGTGACGATCGCCCTTTCCTTTTTAAGCAGAAGGTTGAGGAGCGAGGATTTGCCGACGTTGGGCCGTCCGACAATAGCCGCGGAAAGCCCGTCCCTGAAAAACCGCGCCTCCTGAAACGTGCCGGACAAATCATCGATCTCTTTTTTGATGCCCTCGAGCCGGCTGCGGATCCGCAGCCAGGAGTCTGTTTCGATATCATCTTCCGGAAAATCGATATATGCCTCGGCCAGAGCGCCTGTTTCGATGAGTTTCTCCCTTATATCCCCGAGTTTTTCGGAGAGTCCGCCCCGAAGCTGTTCGAGCGCGAGCCGCATGCTTTCCTCGGTCTTTGCGACGATGATGTCGGATACCGCCTCTGCCTGGGTGAGGTTTATCCTGCCGTTGAGGAAGGCCCTTTTGGTGAATTCACCGGGGTCCGCGAGACGGGCACCCTGCGTGAGCACGGCCTCAAGGGTCCTCTTTACAGAGATCATGCCGCCGTGGCAATTTATCTCGACGACATCTTCCTTTGTATAGGAACGGGGAGCGCGCATCACCGAGACGAGCACTTCATCCATGACCGCGTTGTCAGCGGGGTTGATGCTATGACCGTAGAGCAATGAGCCGGACCGGGCGGTGGAAGGGGAGCCTGCTTTTTTGGGGCGGAAGATCCTGTCTGCTATTGCAATCGCCTGAGGGCCGCTGATACGCACAATCCCTATTCCGCCCTGTCCGACGGGGGTTGAAATTGCTGCTATAGTATCGTTCTCAAAACGCATCGAGTTTAAGGCAAAGAGACGAAACGGTTCAGGCCTGCTGCTTCGCGAGTTTTTTGTTCACAAAGAACTGCTGTATGATGCTGAGGATGTTGTTGACCAGCCAGTACAGTACGAGACCGGAAGCGAAGTTCAGGAACATGAACGTGAATACTACCGGCATAAGCATCATCAGTTTTGCCTGCTTCGGATCCATGGTGGACGGAGTCATCTTCTGCTGGATGACCATGGTGATTCCCATGACAACAGGGAGAATGAAATAAGGGTCTTTGGCAGAAAGGTCCGTAACCCAGAGCATGAACGGAGCGCCCCTGAGCTCGATAGCGACGAGCAAAACCTTGTACAGCGCGAAGAAGACGGGGATCTGCAGAAGCATCGGGAGGCACCCGCCGACCGGGTTTACCTTGTGTTTTTTGTACAGCCCTGTCATCTCCTGCTGCATCTTCTGCGGGTCTTTCTTGTACTTTTCCCTTATCTCTGCCATCTTCGGCTGCAGTTCCTGGAGCTTCCGCATAGATTTCTGCCCCTTGTTCAAAAGAGGGATAAAGGGGATTCTCGTAACAATCGTGAGCAGGATGATGGCCCAACCGTAGTTGCCGAAGAAACGGTAGAAAAATAAAAGGATCCAGAAGAGCGGCCGTGCGATGATCGAAAAGAATCCGTAGTCTATGATATGTTCCAGCCCGATGTTCAGGTTTTCGAGCCTTTCGTGCTCTTTGGGTCCCGCGTAAAGAACAAATTTGTTCACCCCTGCTTTGCTTTTAAAGGCAATGACAGGAGAACCTTTGTACGTCCACGCCTTTGCCTCTTCGACAGGGGTTGCAGGGACGAGCGCGGAAAAGAAATATTTGTCTTCCTGGGCGATCCATTTCAGATTATCCCTGAAAGTTTTCGGTTCCACGAGTTTTTTTGCCTTCAGCTCTTCCAGGTCGGTGCCCGTCAGCAGAACAGGGCCGACGTGCGTTCCCTTCTCGTCGCTTTCATAAATGCCGAAATCCGAGCCGAGCG
>JAOUFP010000370.1 GCA_029858145.1 Nitrospirota bacterium
CTTTGCCTGCCCTCACCGCCTGAGATGACCATCATATCTCCCATCAGAGGCAAAAACCCGAAAGACGGGAAAGAGGTCTTAAGAAAGCCTCTTGCATCAGAACCTGTCTCATCCTACGTGTTCAAGACAATAGCCGACCCTTTCGCGGGAAAACTCTCTTTGTTCAGGGTATATTCAGGAACCATCAAGGCAGATTCAACCATATATAACGCATCAGCTGACACAAAGGAACGAGTCGGCCAGCTTTTTTATCTTCTCGGAAAGAAACAGGTGCCTGTGCAGTCTCTTTCCGCGGGAGAAATAGGGGGCGTTGCAAAGTTGAAATCCACTAACACCGGAGACACGATAGCTGAGGAAGCCAATCCCATCATATTCGAAAAGGTGAAGTTTGCTGATCCGATAATATCGTATGCGATCGCTCCAAAAAACAAGGGCGATGAAGAAAAGATCAGCGCAAGCCTTCACAGGGTATTGGAGGAAGACCCGACCCTCAGATTCAGCAGGGACGAAGAAACAAAGGAGATGCTGATATCAGGCATGGGGCAGGTGCATATAGAGGTAACCCTTGAAAGGCTCAAGAGAAGGTTCGGCGTTGAAATTGATATGAAGACCCCCAAAATTCCCTACAGGGAGACCATTCGGAGTTCTGCCAAAGTACAGGGCAAATACAAAAAGCAGTCAGGCGGAAAGGGACAATATGGCGACTGCCATATTACAGTCGAGCCTCTTGCAAGAGGTGCGGGATTCGAATTTGTCGACAAGATCGTGGGCGGAGCGATTCCGCGGCAATACATACCGGCGGTCGAAAAAGGCATTGTCGAAGCGATGCATGAAGGCGTTATAGCGGGGTATCCGATTGTAGATCTCCGCGTCACGCTTTTTGACGGCTCCTACCATACTGTTGATTCCTCGGAAATGGCCTTTAAGATTGCGGGCTCCATGGCTATAAAGAAGGCTGTTCTGGAGGCCAAGCCTGTACTTCTTGAGCCTGTCATGAGGGCCGAAGTCGTGACACCTGATGAAACCCTGGGCGCAGTAATCGGCGACCTGAACTCAAAAAGAGGCAAAGTACAGGGAGTAGAACCCCAGGCAGGAGGCAATCAGAAAATATCCGCTTTGGTTCCGATGTCAGAGATGCTCACCTATGCAAATCAGCTCCACAGTCTGACGTCGGGAAGAGGACTTTATTCAATGGAATTTTCTCATTACGAAGAAGTCCCTTCGCATCTTTCACAAAAGATAGTCGCGGAGCGTGAGGCCGAGAAACAGTCAAAAAATGCCTAGCACATTTCTCATCAGCCTTTTTACTGCAGTCTTTGTCATCTTAGCAGGGGGCTCCGGATATACCCAGACGCCCCCTCGGGATGATCAGCAACACGATGTTTCATCGGATGAAGCCATCCCCCTGCCTGAGGTTCCCAGGCAGATAACCGCCATCAAAATAGAAAACAACCTTCTCAGTGTTGAACTCGTCAACGCAAACTTCGGCGAAACCATTCAGGCAATCGCCCAGAAGGCCGGATTCAGCATTGCTGGCTCCAGTGAAACCTTCGGAAGTAAGGTGACCACCAAGTTCGATAACCTCGAGATAGACAGGGGATTCGCAAGGCTTTTTTCACTCGTTAAAGAAAGCAATTACCTGATCAGCTATGATGAAAAAGGTTCGATCTCGAAATTGGAAGTATACGGCAATATATCGGCAGGCAGTGTTCAGAAGTCACCGGTAGCGCGTCAGATGCCTCCGACAAGACGGATTTTTCGTTCTCCCTTTCCGACAGCTCCGCGGCCTGTTATTCGAAGGCTCCCCCGCCCTGTGGCACGCCCTTTGCCTTCTGAACCTTCTCAGCCTCCTGAGGCTCCTGAACCCTCACCTCCTGCGCCTCCTGAACCCGGGCTTTCGGATCAAATGCCCGAGGACGAAAATATGGCACATGAAGATATCCCGGATCAGGACGTTAAGGAAATTCCCTATATTCCTCCTCAAAAAAAGCCTGTTTACATACCTCCTATAAGGCGTTAATCCCGGATCCGGCAGTTGGCGGGGGGCGGCTGGAGCGCATTCGTGAGTTTTCACAGCATATACGGGTGAAATGAGGTGTCCCGCCCCATGTCTAAGGCCGCCGTTGGTTCCACTCCCGGAGCGCAAAAACTATGCCCGCATTTCGAACAATCGCTTCTTCATATCGATTGCGGCCATGGCCCCCTCCCCCGCGGCAATCACGACCTGATCGTCTCCGGCAAGCGGTCCGACAATGTATAAACCGCTGAGTGATGCTTCATAATCCCGGCTTGTTACAAATTTAAAGTTGTCCGCATCCCGCTTGAGATTCAGACCGGACAAAAACCCGTCGTTCAGCTTGTAACCAAAATGAGACAGAACAACCTCGCAGGGGATCCTTTTTCCATCCTGCATCTCCAGGGCCTCAAGCCGTTCCCCTCCGATGAACTTTACGGGACGTCCGATAACGAATGGAATCCCCTCCTCCGCAAGCTCGTCCTTGTATGCCTCAGGGATCTTGTCAGTATAGAGCACGAGGGTGATATCCGCCGTATACATATCCTTCATCCCGAAGGCCACCTGTACTGTCTTTATTGAATTGCCGATGACAACGAGCTTTTTCCCTGTAGTTCTGTACCCGTCACAGTCAATGCAGGTAAATATGCCGGTGCCAAAAAATTTAAACAGATTTTCTATCCGGGGCAGGTTCTCAGTTCCCCCGGAAGATACAAGGACAAATCTTGACAGATATTTCACCTCCCCGGCATAGACTTCAAACAAGCCGGGCTTGAGGACCCTCGTAACAAGACCTTTCTGAATCTCGACATTGAAACTCTCCGCCTGTTCCATTCCCAGCCTTATAATCTCGCTTCCTGAGATGACCTTTTGGGTAAGCAAATTCTCAATGTGTCGTGCATGTGACGTTCTGCCGCCGCCCCGGTCGATAATCAGGACTTTTCTGTTATATCTTCCGAGATAGATCGCCGCCTGAAGACCTCCCGGACCTGCACCAATAATGATACAGTCATATATTTTTTCTCCCGGCAATACCAAAACCGCCTCCCTGTCAATAAGATGCTTTCCCTGCATCCCCATTATATCAGACAGCTATGGGCACGCCAAACCTTCACCGGCCTTGTGTAGAGAACACATAAACTGTCCGTAACTGTAGCACATAAACTGTCCGGTTATGATTGGATGGCAAGGGGGGCCATTCATGAAGAGGACGGAGATAC
>JAOUFP010000371.1 GCA_029858145.1 Nitrospirota bacterium
ATTATTCTGCACCCTGGTCGAAAACAATTTCGGCGCGCGCTCCGCAGGCCTCAAGAAGATTTCGGAGCAGATCAGGGAAGGCTCTTACATAAATATGATTATCAACGCCATCCATTCGTTCTATGAAACAGATCTTGCCTGGAAGGAACTCTTGAAATCAGATTTTGCAGCCTCGTTGGCCGGCGAAGACTCCTGCAACCCGTTCCCCAACACTTAGCCCCAGAGGGTAATTGCCCCAGTCAAAAGACCGCAGCGGGGAAAATCAGGACTCAAGGATCTCTATTATTTTTTTTCTCAATACGGCGAACCCGTATGGTTTCTGAATAAACCCGTCAGGCTCACCGCCCTCCAGTTCACCAAGGGCGGTCTTTTGGTCATAACCGCTCGATATAAGCACCTTCAGATCCGGCTTGAGTTTTTTCATTTCCGTAAAGACTTTTTTGCCGTCCAGATCAGGCAGTTGTATGTCAAGTACGGCAGCGCGGATCCCCTCTTTCCCCTGCCTGAAAATTTCAAGGGCGTTCTGCCCGCTCGCGGCGGTCTCCACGTTAAATCCCATACGGACCATCATCTCCTTCAGGAGCGCAAGGATTTCGGGTTCATCGTCGACAACAAGAATTGTGTCCGCCTCTGTTTTCCGTTCTGTTTTTTCATCTGCTGCAGCACCTTTTGTCCGGGGCAGATACACATGTACCGCCGTCCCCTTCCCTGTCTCGCTCTCCAGAGAGATACATCCTTCGTGCTTCTGGATGATACCGGCAGCCGCAGCAAGCCCGAGCCCGCGCCCCAGGAACTTTGTTGAAAAAAAAGGCTCGAACACTTTTTTCTGAATTTCCTCGCTCATTCCCACGCCTGTATCTTCGATACGGGCATACACATAATCGCCTGCCGGATGCGCCTCGGCAAACTGGCTGCATTCCCAAACATCATCAAACCTTATATTCCTTGTTTCAACCTTAAGACGTCCGCCTTTCTTCTCCATCGCCTCGAAGGCGTTCATGAAAATATTCATGAACACCTGAGTGATCTGGCCCTTATCAGCATAGACCGGCCATATTTCATCGGCCAGGTCGAGTCTTGTTTCTACGTGCAGGGCCTTCCCTTTGTGCGTCAGTTCCAACGCATCCATAATTACCTGGTTGACAGAAATTGTTTCCTGCCGGTAAAAGCCGGTCTTTGCATAAGCCAGAAGAAGATTGGTCAAATCAGCCATTTTCTCTCCTGCCCTGATAATATTTTCCGAGAGATTTTGACCCTTTGTCCCGGGAAGGAGTTCCGCCTTGATCAACTCGGCATTTCCTATTACACTCATAATGATGTTGTTGAAATCGTGTGCTATGCCGCCTGCAAGGGTGATGATCGACTGATCCTTCTGCTCCTGATACAGTCGTTTCTCAATCTTTTTCTTTTCCTGTTCGAACATCAATTTTTCGGTGATATCCCTGGAAATCTCTATGATCTGAACGACTTCCCCCTTTTCATCAAGAATAGGCGAGGCGAGAATTTCAAATATTTTTTCCTCGCCATTCCTGTCGAAATGGGTATGGTTAACGGCAAAGGGTTGTTTTGTTCTGAGAATCGTCTCAAGCGGGCAGGGATGATCTTTGCCTGCGCAGGGCTGGTCGCTGTCATGAAATATTTTATAGCAGTGAAGTGCTTCCTCCGCGGCAAGATGCCTGGCGGAAAATTCACGGGCGGCCTTATTCATCAGCTGAACCCGGTAATCCCGCCCGAATACGACGATGCCGTCCGCTACGCCGTCGATGATCGACTGGAGAAACGCGTGCGAAGTCTCTCTTTCTTCCTCTCTCTTTTTCTGTTCGGAAATATCGACAAAACTCTCGATGAGATGCCTGCGCCCGCCAAGCATAACAGACGTCACTGTCTTGAGAATAGGGACTTTCTCTCCATCAGCCTTCAAAAGCACCCGCTCGGAGTTATCGATATCCTGCTTCATGTCTGTAATAGGGCATTTCCCCTGCTCAGCCGGGCAGATAAATTTATGGCACATATGGCCTGCTATCTGATCTTTCTGAGCACCGATCATCTGCATCGCCAGATTATTCACCTCGATGATCGTGTGGGTCTCGGCATCGATGACCATAATGCCGGCCTTCGCATTTTCCCAAATGACACTGGCACGGTCTTCGCTCTCACGGAGCAGCTCTTCTGCCCTTTTTCTCTGTGTAATATCGTGCGCAACGTGGACCGAACCTATCAACTGGTCCTGTTCATCCCTGAGCGGAGAGGCCGTAACAAGATAATCTCCGTTCAAATGTGAGATATGTATTTCGAATGAATGTCCCCGGCCGTCATTAAGCATCCTGCCGTGGGGACAGTTCGCAGGGGGTTCTTCATGCCCGCAGATATGTTTATAGCACGGCAGCCCTGCAATCTTCATCTCCTCCGGAGACTTGGCGAGTTTATCAGCCAATGCCTTGTTGACCCGAACTATTCTGTATTGCCTGTCTATAATGGCAAGGAGATCGGGCAATGCGTCGAAAGTCTGCTCCAATTCCTGTTTGGCGGGGAGTATCTGATTTATTTTACGGTGCAATTCTTCAATTTCGGCGAGAAGCTGCTCACTTGTCTTATTATTTCCCATAAGTCTGCTTACCTTCTGAGTAATCCACCATTACATCGCTATTTATATTATAACGTAAAATACATCCGTTTCGGGAACATAACGATCCGGGGGAGTCCAGTGCGGTTTCTGGATCTGTTTACAGCGAAGGAAACCGGCGCGGGGAAAAGTGACGGCGACCTGCGGCAAGACCACGGGGAATATCACCCGCTATCCATTTAAACCCTGTCAGGCGAAATGTGGCTGATGCTTCAGTCAAGGCAGATTTTTGTCTCTGCTGCAGAATGCAATAAAATGATGGATGCATTTCTTTATTTCCTCAAAGCACAGGCGGTATTCACGAAGACTGCATCCATAGGGATCAGCAATTTTTTTTGCGCTTCCGGCAGTTCCGGAAAAATCAGCCAGATTGTACACCCTCTCATATGCTGCACTGTCCAGGGATATCACCCACTCTGCATGAGACGGCTCCATGCATATGATTATGTCGCTGCTGCTGATAAGCAGGCCGTCAAGAGGTCGGGCCCGGTGCCCGGTGATATCTATCCCCTTCTCCCTCGACGCGAGAACCGAGAACTCCGTGGCAGGGTTTCCCTCAATTGCGTGCGTGCCTGCTGATGAAACTGCCATGGCCGGGTTGCCGTGAA
>JAOUFP010000372.1 GCA_029858145.1 Nitrospirota bacterium
TGTTATAATTTGTGGAAATGATTTCCCTGAAAGGAGACGGAATGATCACTCTACCCTTGGGGTCTACTGTGTAATAATATTTTCCAGAGAAAGCTGGCATATCCCTCCACTTTCTACCACTTTTTACCACTAAATTTATCTGAGATTATGTTTTATGTCAAGGGAAAATTCGTTTTTCCCCGCAATTTTTATTTTTATTCCATATGTTGTGCCCTTTTTTTTAAACCACACAAAATATGGACCCATGACTTCATCCCTCATGCGATGAAAATCTCCATGTTCGTAAATATGCGCATTTCTGGTATGATGAAAATAATGTTAAGCGGGGGAAAGCGTCTTTCCCTTAAGCTCTGCTGAGGAACCGAGGGCGCTATGGACAAAATACAGCATGACGAGCTTGGGCCTGAAAAAATTCTGGAACTTCATTCCGCAAAAAACGGGATTACCGCTGTAGTCGTAATTGACAATACAGCACTCGGACCTTCCATAGGAGGAGTCAGGGTATCGCCCTCGGTAACCAGGCAGGAAGTTATCAGACTTGCCCGCGCAATGACCCTCAAGAACTCCATAGCCGGCCTTCCTCACGGCGGCGGAAAGGGAGGCATCATTGCCGAACCCAATGACCCCCGCAAAGAATTTTATTTCAGGTTTTTTGCGAGACAGATTAAGCACCTGTATGAATATATTCCCGGGCCGGACATGGGCAGCAATGAAGAAGCGATGGCCTGGGTATACGATGAAATCCAGAGGGCTGTCGGCCTGCCTGAAGAACTCGGCGGCATCCCTCTCGACAAACTGGGCGCCACAGGGTTTGGACTGTCCGTATGCGCGGAGGTCGCGGCACCTTATGCGGGAATAGAGCTGAGAGGCGCCCGTGTTTCGATACAGGGCTTTGGAAGCGTGGGCAGAGCCGCCGCGCGGTTTCTTGCTGAAAAGGGAGCGATACTCGTTGCGGCAAGCGACACAGGCGGCACGATCTGTAATCCCGATGGCCTCGATTACAGAGAATTGATAAAAATAAAAGAATCTTCCGGCAGCGTAGTCGAATATAAAAAGGGAAGTGTCAGGGGGCTCGAAGATATTTTCTCGCTCGATACCGACATATTCATTCCCGCTGCGATTCCCGACGTCATACACATGGGAAACGTTGCTGAGGTCAAAGCCGGGCTTATTCTGCAGGGAGCTAACATACCCGTGACGCAGGAAGCCGAAGAAGCACTTCAGAAGAAAGGCATACTCTCAATTCCTGATTTCATCGCGAACGCGGGCGGGGTTATCATGGCAGCTATGGAGTATAAAAAGAAAACGGAAAAAGATGCCTTTGATGCGATTGCGGCGCGGATAAAGGACAATACCAGGCTCATACTTGAAAAATCCACAAACGAAAAAATACTCCCGAGGCAGGCGGCTGTCGAAATCGCCAAAGACAGGGTTTTGAAGGCGATGAGATACAGGGAATATTAACCCGGAAAAGGTGATTATCAGCCGGTCATGTCTTTGGGACAAGTCAATTGCAGTTTCCTGGTTAAGACAGATGCGGTCTCATCTTTGCGTCGAGCACCATAGCGCCTTCAGGATAAAGAACAACAGGGTTCAGGTCAATCTCCCCAATCGCCCCTGTCGCCATGATCCCCGAAACACCCATGAGAATCTCCACCAGAGCCTCCCTGTCGAGAGGCTCGGTTCCCCTGTATCCTTCAAGAAGTCTTTTGCCCTTGACCTCCTTGATCATCCAGTAAGCGTCGTCTTTACTCAGGGGAGCAAGCCCGAACGAAACATCCCTGAAAATCTCGACGAATACACCTCCCAGGCCAAACATCATAACAGGCCCAAACTGTGCGTCGATCACGCCGCCGACGATCACCTCCACCCCCCGGGGCGCCATCTCCTCAATGAGCACGCCCTCGGCATGCTCTATGCGCATGAGTTCTTCAACCGCGCTCCTCAGTTCACTTTCATCCCCCAGTCCTGCTCTCAAGCCATGCGCATCACTCTTTGAATATATTTTTTGGGAAGAAACCTTTGCGATGAGCGGATAGTCAAGATCGAGATCTCCGGGAATCTTCTCTCCTGTCCCTATAAATATTCCCCTTGGCACGGAGAAACCCATACTTTTCAGAAGTTCTTTCACTTCATGCTCGAGAAAGGCGGTTCTACCCTGCGCCTTTTTCATAAACTCTTCAATCATGCCTCAGCCCCCGTATTTCTGATATCCAAATTGTATCATGCCGGGCTGCTGCTAATTAGTGCATTTCCATAAACTCGAATATTGTCATTGTCCGGCTTGATCGGATAATTTCCTTTGAAAACTGGATTCCCCGATCAATTCGGGGAATGACGGCCTGATAAAATTGCAACTTATACACAGACACCAGAACCTATCTCAAAATCAAAAGTTTTTGTCATTTGCCCTTTTTTGTCATTCCCGTGCAGACGGGAATCCAGTGTTTTCAAGGTGTTCTGGATACCCGCCTTCGCTGGTATGACAGCCTTTTCAGAAACGACCGGTTTTGAGATAGGTTCTAATTACTTGCCGTTGGTTTCAGAATCTAATAAAATAAAACTAAGCTTTCTATCATTAAGGAGGGTCGCAATGAAAAAGCGCTTACTGTTTCTCTTGATTGCGGCTTTGATGTCATCAGGGTGCGGCTCGATGCTCCCCAGCGCGAAACAGACCACCGTATCACCCTGGAAATCCTTCGAGGACGCGAAGTCCGCATTCGATAAGATAACACCTTACACAACAAATGCTGATGAAATGCGGGCGCTCGGCTTTGATCCTTTTACATCCCCAAATATAAGAATTCTGACCTATTTAGATATCATGAACAAATTTTTACCGAATCCCTCGATCAAGATGGAAGACCTTGACGAAGGGATACAGGCCTGCATAGCCGCAAAGGCAAACTGCAGGGCATATGAATTCCTTCCCAAGATTGTCAGATCGAAAAGATACGGCAATGTCCTGCTGGATCTTTTTAATTTCCGCCGGAAGACAAAGGAGTCAGGATGGCGGTTTCAGGCCCTCGTTGTTCTCATTGACAATACCGTAGTGTATAAACTCTCGGGTGGCGAACCCATAATCAATCAAGAACGGGACACCAAAAACCCATTGGGACCACTGCAGAACGCGGGTGACCTGCTCAGCGGAGCTGTGAGGCCTGACCTGTGAGCTGTAAATAATATTTTTCCGTCGCCATTTCTCTGTTGGTTAATGGGACTTC
>JAOUFP010000373.1 GCA_029858145.1 Nitrospirota bacterium
TCCCTCCGGCTTCCCAGAAAGTCCCTGGCCGTCGATTTTTTTGTTTCGCCCTCTCCTCCTTTATCTCCGTCCCCCGGCTGCGGTGATACCCCTTTTGGCAGAGGCTTTCCTGTTTCTTTCCCCATACCCGGCACAACAGGCTTTTCCGGAGAAGGAATATATTCCGGACTTGCCGGCGGAACCGGAGTCCTGCGCGGCTGACGGAAAGATTCCTTTTTTTCCGGTAAGACAGGCGGAGGCGTCAAAGGTTTTGCCTCAGGTTTCCGCACCTCCTCCGGCGAAACAAGGCTGGCAAAAAATTCGGCGGGTTTCTTCTTGCTGCTCTCCGGGATAAAATACAGTCCGGCAAAAATACCTGCATGGATGATTACTGAAAGGACAATAAACTTCTTTATAGTCAAAAGATGCGTTTCCCCTGAAAGATTTTTTGCGGCTGCCAGGATATTTTAATGCGGCCTTTTTTCATGCAACCATGGCCCTTCACAGTATTATACTATTACGAGCCTGTCTGCGCACCTTTTACGGCTCTTCCCCCGGATGAAAATTCTCCTCCCGGCAGCCCGCACGGGCATTACCCGCTTGTGCAAAATATACTCCGTAATCATCAGGGAAATCAGAAGCCGGGTGGAAAGGGGCAGTGTATCTTTGCTTTTCTGACAGAGGCGCTGCCGTTGAGAAAGTATGCGGATATCTTGAAGAAAAAATTGTCCACTGTCCCCGAGATCGTACTGTCCCTGTTTTCAGCCCAGGACAATGTCTTTCTGTTGTTATTTATCGCAACGATCAGGTATATGTGTTCCTGCGTCATCCCGTCAATATCTTCCTGGCTCGGATAGGGGAGCCCCCTGTTCGTCCCAAACTGCGTGTGCGAATGGAAATCCCCTATTATCTGCAGCCGGTCAAAGCGGGAAAGTATTGGCTCGATCTTTTTATGGCTTCTGTCATGTGATGCCACGCCTTTCGGCTTTCTGCTGGCTGTCTGGAAACTGAAAGCATGTTCTATGATGAACCTGTCCTCCAGCCTGTAGCCCAGCAGAAAGCCAAGGCATTCCTTTTTGTATACTTCCGCAGAACTCAATAATAAATCAATAAATGCATTCTCGGATAAGTAAACTCTCATTTATGTGTGTTTCGGCAAACGTACGGTCAGCACCGGACAGGGTGCAAGCCGCACAACCTGTTCAGCGGTACTGCCAAACAGCATCCTGTCAAGTCCTTTTCTGCCATGTGTCCCGATGACGATAAGGTCGATATTGTTTTCTTCGGCAAAGCGGGCCACCTCTTCATAGGGTGTGCCCTTCAAAACAACATGCTCCACATCCTTGAAGCCCCTCATCTCCTCGGTAAAGCTTTTTTCCAGCTGAGCCTTTGCGTTCTTTTCCATATCCTTGTACATCTCGTCCATCGAGACATGCGGAACGTACCACCCTGAAGTTTTCGCGATGTCATAAATTACATGCACAAAATAAAGCTTTGCTCCATAACGCTTCGCGAAATCAACCGCATACGGCAATGAGTTGGAAGAACCTTCTGAAAAGTCTGTTGCGAAAAGAATTTTTTTGATCTCCATTTTAAGCCTCCCTTAGGTATTTTGCTGCGTTTTCCGGGGACGTTGGTAATATGTATAAACCAGACCCCCATTCAAACCCGCTTGTCCTTAAAAGCCGCGGCATTATCTCCAAATGCCAGTGAAAGTCCTCCCCAAGTGTGTGCCAATGGTTCTTTCTCGGTATCCTGTTCGGAGCCGAATGAATAAAATAATTAAACGAGACACCGTCAAAGATATTTCTTAACTTCTTCAGTACCGATGAAAGAATGAGCGCCATGTCCTCTATTTCATCTGCCCTGATATCCTGAAACGCGCAGTTATGCCTCTTCGGTAATATCCAGCTTTCAAAAGGAAATTTTGATGCGTACGGGCAAAAGGCGACAAAGCTCCTCGTTTCAAGGATGACCCTGCTTCCAAACCTCAGTTCCTCCCTTGCGAGATCACAGAAGATGCACCGTTCCTTGTACGCAAAATACTGTTTTGCGCCGTCAAGCTCTTCTTTCACCCTCTTGGGGATGACAGGCGTGGATGCGAGAAGGGATATCGGATGAGAATAAACAGCGCCGGCTGCAGTGCCTGAATTCTTATAGATAAGTGTATATCTCAAACGCGGGTCTTTCTCCAAATCCGACATGCGATCTCTGTAGGTTATCAGCACCCTCGCCATCTGGTCGAGGCCTATATCCTCCGGCTTGGCAGAATGGAAAGGCGATTCTATGATAATTTCATTTGCGCCGATGCTGTTCATTTTGTCATACATCCCTTCGCCTTTCCTTTCCAGGTCACCTTCCACGCGAAAGACCGGCGACAGATTCGGGATTACCCTCGTCCACCATTTGTTGGAATCCCCTGAAGGATTCGGATTCTGGATTGACATTATTTCCCTGGGAAGTTCCCCTTCCCGCCCCGAGCAGAAAATGCAGTCTTTTTCATTCGCCTCCTCGGGGAACAAAACATATTCTTAAGGGGACTTGGACTGATTCAGCACCGCCACCCACCTTCCAAGCAACGGATCTTTTCTCAGTTCATGCAGATCTGTTTTTTGCATATATTATCCTCAAACCTTCAAGCGTCAAAAAAAGATTCAATTCGTGGGGCCTTTTTAAAAACCGGGCCACGAGCTGCGCATGGCCTCCGGTTATCACTGTTCTGAACGTATAACCGGCCTCATTTTCAATCTCCTCAAGGATCCTTTCAACAGCCCCTGCCGTCCCGATCAGCAACCCTGAGCGAATGCATCCGGCGGTATCTGTTCCCAGAGCAGGCCCCTGCGGTTCCAGGGCAACCTTCGCTAGCTTCGATGTCCTTTGCGCAAGCACTTCGTTCATGAGGCCGATCCCGGCCATAATTGAACCGCCAATAAAATCGGCATTTTTACCGACGGCCGTTATCGTTGTTGCTGTTCCAAAATCGATTACGGCAACCGGCCCGCCATAGAGAGCATATGCTCCGGCAGCATTGGCAAGCCTGTCAGTTCCCAACTCTTCAGGGGCTTTAATCTTCAAATCCAGCCCTGTATCCATTTGATGGTCTAAAACAAATATGGCATTAGCCGACTTTGCAGATAGTTTCCCGACAGCTTCTTTTAAAACCATCGTATGGGTTGAGACTACAGATGATATTATACAGTTAAAAAAATTTTTTGCTATATGATTTTGCTCGAGAAAGT
>JAOUFP010000374.1 GCA_029858145.1 Nitrospirota bacterium
CAGGAGTCATGATAACGGTAAGAGGCCAGCCGCCGCTCCCTGTCATTATCTGGCATACCTTCATATACACCGTATCAATATCCGGCCGTTCTTCCCGGTCGACTTTAACGGGGATAAACGCGTCGTTTATCAGCTTTGCCACCTCGTTATCTTCAAAAGATTCCCTTTCCATGACATGACACCAGTGGCACGTCGAGTACCCGATTGAGAGAAAAACAGGTTTATTCTCCTTCCGCGCGTCTTCAAATGCCGCGGCGCTCCATGGATACCAGTTGACCGGATTATAGGCGTGCTGGAGCAGATACGGACTTTTTTCAGAAATCAGTCTGTTCGGTTTTTTCTTCCTGCTTTCAGGGTCATATCCATAACTCATTATCATCGGCCTTTCTCTTCCAATCCGGAAACTGATCTGCGGAGCATTGTGCAGAACACTTTGCTTATAGACAAGGCGCGGACAAGATTTACACTGCTGAGAATCAGGCTATTTAATCTGGATCTTGCTCACGAATATCAGTTTTCGCATGTCGTCCAGCTTATTCTGGATATCGTCGAGTTCATCCTTAAGTTTTTCATCCCGCAGAAGCAAAAGGGAGTTCGTTTTTTGAAGAAGAAATACACCAAGTTCAGCCATCTTGCCGGGGAGTTCCTCAAGCGTGGCATCTCCCTTGACATAATTGCTTCCTCTCGCAGAAGCCTTTTGCAGCAATTCCCTGAGAGCATTGTCCATACAGTCCTCCGCACCAATTGTACATATTCTAAGGCTACCAAAAAATCAGAAACCCGTCAATGAATGATACTTCCGGGACGGAGATACCGCTTCTGTATGAACTTTCTCTCGTCCTCTTCCGACTTCAGCCTTCCCCTGAGTTTTTCGTCGAGCAGTTCTTTCAGGATAGTCGCATAAACAGGGCCCTGCGGAATCCCGAGTTTTTTAAGGTCACTCCCCTTCAAAAAAGTCGTCACCTTTTTTAAATCTACGAGAAAATGAGATATATCCTTCTTTTTTTGGACGTCATTGGTAAGAGCCATGGAGAAGAGGATTATTTCGGTGCTGACATCTTTCAGCAGGTGGAACAGGCTGGCAGGATCCCGCAGGGGGAGTTTGCTGAGTATTTCGTTCGCTTCCGCGATGCTTTTCAGAATAATCCCCTTGAGCGTGGAAGGAGCAGAAAGCCTCTCGAGTGCTTCCCTTCTGTCATTATCGTTCAGGCGGGAAAGAAGGGCCATAAGATATAAAATACCGGCATCAGCCCTTTCCTCAAGATACAGGAGATTATACCAGGCGAGTGTTTCGTACATTGATGAAAGCATGGCTTCGAGCTGCTCATCGAACACAAGGTTTTTATGTATCACCTTCAGCAGTTCGTAATCAGATAGTTTTTTCAGTGTCTTCACCGGGTTTGTTTCATTGAACGAGATAAGCAGCTCTTCATACAGGCGCGACCCTGAAAGTTTTTCGAACAGATTCATCTTGATCGCGGATTTTATGAGATTCGCCGTATGCTTGCTGAGTTTGAAGCCGAACCTCTCGGCAAACCTTACTGCCCGGAAAGCCCTTGTCGGGTCTTCGACATAACTCAGGTTATGCAGCACCCGTACGGTTTTTTCCTTGAGATCGCGCTGGCCTCCGAAAAAATCGATAAGCATGCCGAAATTCTTCTGGTTCAGTTTGATCGCGAGCGTATTGATAGTAAAGTCCCTGCGGTACAGGTCCTTTTTTATCGAAGAGGTTTCGACTTTCGGAAGCGCGGCGGGCGACTCATAATACTCGGTGCGGGCCGTTGCAACGTCAAGCTTCAAACCATCATGGAAAATATGAGCGGTACCGAAACGGGGATGAGCTCTTGATTTGGCATGAAGCACGGTGCTCAGTTCCTTCGCGAAAAGAATGCCGTCCCCCTCGATGACCAGATCGATATCCAGATTCGCCTGTCCGAGCAACAGATCTCTTACCGATCCTCCGACAAGATACACATTCACTTCCATGCGGTCGGCCACTTCTCCCGCGGTCTTGAGTATGCCGCAGACCTTCGCGGGAAACCTGTCTTTCAGTACCGTGGAAAGATTTTTGCTTACCGCGTGTATTTCAGTTATGTCTTCCTTATCGATACGTCTTCTCCTGAGAAATTCCTCATACAATACCCTGAGCAGGTCGGTCCTCGTGATCGCGCCGATGATGCTGTCCCCTTTCAACACCGGCATGAACCGCTGGTTATGCTCTATCATCATCGTTTCTATATCCCTGATGGGAGTATCGTGTCCCACGGTCAGGGCCTCTGAAGTGGAAAAATCACTGGCCTTGTTTTTTCTGAATCCGTGGAAGATCGCTTTCTCTACGATCTCCCTTGATATCAGGCCCGCATATTTTTTGTCCCGGATGACAGGGAGTACGTTCACCCCGTATTTTGTCATCATGTCTTCCGCCTCTTTGATTGAACTGTCCCATTGAATGGTGATAACAGGACTGTTCATTATATCAGCGGCTGTCTTCCCGGGCTTCACAAAGGCCTGCAGCGCGGTGACTATCTTTTCAGCAACAACCTCCAGGGAAGCTTCTTTTACCGTCGCCGAGGCTGCAGCAGGATGGCCGCCGCCGCCAAACCGCTTCAGCAGTTCGCCGACGTCAAGTTCGGGGACCCTGCTTCTTGCTATGATCAGTATCTTCCCCTCCATGTTCAGAAGCAGAATCACCGCATCGATATCTTCGAGTTCCATAATCCGGTGAGCAAGGTGAGCCGCGTCCCCCACATACGCTTCCCTCACCGCCTTGGCGATCACAATCCGTATCCCTCTCAGAATGATTTCATCAGATGATTTTACAAGTTCATTGAGGAGATCCAGTTCTTCGACGTTCAATTCCGTCTTGATATAACTGGCGACAATATTGAGGTTCGCCCCCCTCTTAATGAGATATGAGACAGCGAGGAGATCCCTCTCCGTCGTGGACGGAAACAGCAGGGACCCTGTTTCTTCATAAATGCCGAGTGCAAGAATTGTGGCTTCCATGGGGGAAGGATGCAGTTTTTTGCCTTTCAGCAGCTCGACAAACAGCGTAGCAGTAGCGCCGACCTCTTCAATCCTTTCAACATGCCCGCGTATGTCTTCCTTTTCGAACGGGTGGTGGTCATAGATATGGATGTCCAGGCCTTTGTTTTTCAGGAGTCCCGACAAGGTGCCGAGCCTGTCCCGTTGCTTTGTATCCACAATGACGAGGG
>JAOUFP010000375.1 GCA_029858145.1 Nitrospirota bacterium
CCTGGATCTGCCGGTCTATATGGCTTGACCTTTTAAGAATGCCGGATATGGAGGCGTCGACATGCGCCAGTGTTTCAGAGAGCTTCCTCCAGTATGGCATCATCTTTCTCAATATTGAATGCCTTTTGCTTGTGGACTCGCGGTAGGTGCTTAAGGCATTCTTCTCCTGCTGGATCAGCGCAGAGCGTATCTCGCCAAGCATTCTGGCTACCATTGTGTCAGAAGCAGGGATTATGGAAACAGACTGCACCACCTTTACCCATTCTGGAGGAGAAGGTGGTACCTCGGTGCTTATTCTGTAATCTTCATCGATCTTTGCTATCAGCTCTGCCATATTTCTCTGAATTGCCGGATACCCTTCCAAGTCTCGTTTCAGTGTCTCCTCCACCCTTCTGAATTCCCTCTCCATGAGTCTTTCCGTGGCGTCGATACCTGCGGCGAGAAGAACATCCTTATTACGCTTTTGAAGCTGGTTTTCAGCAAGCAGCACTGAATGAGAAGTGATCCTCATCGCGTTTTTTAATATGAAGCTTATCGATTTTATGCCTCGATGCACAGGTTTTCTTGCCATGTATAGCACGATGTCCAGAACAATTATGAAAATCAGCACTGAAAGTACCGGAGAACCGGGAAAAATATTTAAAATGGCTTCTTTCATCTGTAAAAACATCTCCTAACTAAGGTGACTTGTAAATTATATCTTATGTAGTTTCAAGAAACATTCTAACATATTGTTGCGATAAGACTTGAGAGGGCATAATTGAAGATAATTCAAATTGGCTGTCATGCTGGTTTCGATTGCGAATTTAAAAATATTGATACTAGGTGTATAATAGCCACAACAATAGAATACAGGAGAAAGAAGTGGCAATGTATTCGGCTACCCTACATTCTCATTCATTCATGCAAAACATGCATGGAATTCAAGTTCTCTACATTCAAATCCAAAAGTCGACAAACTGTACAGAACTTTAAATAGAAAACGAGGTTAATAAATGACGCAAATACTACATGGCGTCTCAAGTACCCACTCATTTATGGCAGCAATACCATACTGGCAATGGTATAGAGACAATACCTTTTATAAATACAAAAACCACGTCATATTTTATGATGTTATGAATGCATTGAATATTCATATAGTAATGAGCCTTTTACAACATTCATGATTAACATTTATTTATGGAGGGAATTGGCACTGATATTGCCATTTACTAATTCAGCACATAGCAATTTTTAATTGTAGAAAAGTGGGGGTAAAGTTGAAATTCGGTATTTTGATACTTGAAGGACCGTATCAGCACCAGTCTTCAGACTCGGCATATAACTTTGCTATCGCTGCCCTTGAGAAGGGGCACGAAGTTTCAGGAGTATTCCTCTATAACGACGGCGTTAATAACGCTACTTCTTTTGGCGACCCGCCTCAGGACGACAGGAACGTTCAGGAAAAGTGGTCCAAACTTGCTCAGGAAAAGGGGATAGACATCGTTGTTTGCATCGCTGCCGGTAAAAGGCGGGGCTTGATAGACGATAACCTCATTAAAGGAACCAGGATATCAGGACTTGGGCAATTGACTGATCTGGCTATATCAACCGACCGACTAGTGACCTTTGGGGATTAAAAGATGGCAAATCCGGAAGAAATTGAAGAATCGAGTGACGAAATAGTTAAAAAGATGATGTTCGTTATGAGGAAGGCTCCTCATGGAACGATCAATCCTTATGAGGGTCTGGAGGTAATGCTTATAGTTGCCGCCTATGATCAGGACCTTTCCGCTGTATTTCTCGATGATGGTGTTTATGCCATAAAGAAAGGTCAGGATCCAAAAGAGATTGGAGTGAAAGATTTTTCGACTACATTCAGGGTACTCCCAGGATATGGAATAGAGAAAATATATGTTGAAAAGGAGTCACTTGAGAATAGAGGCCTTACTGTTGAGGATCTTCTGCTTGAAGTCGAGGTCGTCGACAAAAGCGAAGTTACAAAATTAATGCAGGAACAGGATGTCCTGTTTCCATTTTAAAGAGGGGTGACGAATTGCTATTTACCGTAAATAAATCACCGTTCCTTTTTGGGCACCTTGATTCATGCCTTCAGTACGCCATCAAGGATACGCCGATACTGCTTATCGAGGATGGTGTATACGCCGCTTCAAAAGGGACGTCATACGAAAAGAAATTGAAAGAGGCTCTCGGCAAGTTCGAAATTTACGCTCTAGGACCCGACCTGAAGGCAAGAGGGATCGCATCGGTGATAGATGGGGTAAAGATTGTAGATTATGCGGGATTCGTAGACTTGGCGGAGAAGCATAATGTTGCCCCGTGGATTTAGCGCTTTTTAAAAGTGTAATTGCCGTCCAGAGAGACGGTTTGTTGATATTTAATTGTTCAGGCAGTGACAGTAACTTCTATAAGTGAGGGTAAAATGGCAAAGACAAAAAATAAGAAAAGGCCCCTGCTAGATCAACTTGAAAGCGGTCCATGGCCCAGCTTTGTGACCGACTTGAAGGGGTTGGCAGAGGAAAAACCTTCGGTTGACCAGCTACTGGATCAGCTTGAAGAATCCTACGAAAACAGGTGGAACTACTGGCAGGGAACACTTGTCAACCTTCCTCAATACGGCGGCGGCGTTATTGCCCGCCTTTCGGAACTTGGTCACAAATATCCTGATATTAAGGAATTCCATACCATACGCGTTATCGAGCCGCCCGGTTTCGTTTACTCCACCGCCGCGTTGCGCGAGCTTTGCGATATCAGCGAAAAGCATAGCGCAGGCATCATGCAGCTGCACGGTATGACCGGCGATATCCTGATGCTAGGTTCAAACACGGAGCAGACATTCGTCGCCGGCGAAGCGCTGATGGAAAAAGGGTGGGACATCGGCGGTTCGGGCGCCGCTATGAGGACCCTCGCCTGCTGCGTTGGACAGGCACGATGTGAAATGGCCTGCTACGACACCATGGGCGTGACTAAACACATTACCGATACATTCATCGGCTTCCTTCACAGGCCTGAATTCTCCTACAAGTACAAATTCAAACTTTCAGGTTGCGCGAACGACTGCGCAAACTCCATGCAGCGCTCCGATATGCCTATCATAGGTACTTGGCGCGGACCGATGCTGATAGACCAGGCCGAAGTAGCGAAATTCATCGATAAAAACGGTGAAGAGTATGTGAAGGACGTTGTAATCAGCC
>JAOUFP010000376.1 GCA_029858145.1 Nitrospirota bacterium
ACAGAGTCGAGGCCGGATTTTGACTCCTGGAGCCTTTTTGTGAGTATTTTAATGGCTTCCCCTTTACCCTTGAGGGAAGCCTCTCTGATTTCCTGATTTTCACGTTCTATTTTTTCTTCCATCTTTAATACTTCTTTTTAAGCTTCATCAGCTTCTTTCTCCGACGCCCAGTTCGAACCCGGCTCGCGGTGCCGCGTGCTCAGGAACAAACTTGGTAGTGGAAATCGTGAAATGTGACAATTAGCAAGTGCTAAATGTTTAGGATTTAGCATGTTAAATGTTAATTGAATTAGTTATTGAAAATCATATTGAATTATCAGTATAATTTGTTAGATTTGTTAATTTGTTAGCGATAACTCGGTTAAATCTTGTGCCAAGGGGTTTGAAAAATGAACGCTGCTTTTAGACATTATGACTTGCAACTGGTCGTGCCAGATTTTGCGTCTACATTGACCGATCTAATCATCGAGCTTGACTACCTGCGCCGGAAGCAATTGGGAGGCTCCACTATACCTATTGTTTTCTTTCAGCTTAAACATATCTTCCATACGCTTGAGAGTATTGGTTCAGCTCGTATAGAAGGAAACAATACTACGATTCTTGAGTATATCGAAAACAAAATTGCGCCAACCCAAGCCGCAAATCAAGGCATTCGTGAAATTGAAAACATGGAAAAAGTAATGTCATTCATTGATGACCATGTCAAAGACGTGACCTTCAATCGGGCATTTGTCAGTGAACTGCATAAGAAGGTTGTCGAAGGTCTCAAGCCACCTCCTGATGGTGAAGGCGATCTTACCCCTGGCCTTTACCGTACAAAATCAGTAAGCATTAACAAGTCGGTCCATAGACCGCCGGAAGCGATCCATGTGGAAAGTTACATGGATGAATTGTTTGATTTTATTAACCGGGAGGATGAATCCAAATACGATCTCCTCAAAGTTGCTATTGCGCATCACCGCTTCCTCTGGATTCATCCTTTTACAAATGGCAATGGTCGAACGGTCCGCCTCCTTACTTATGCGATGCTGGTAAAAGAGGGTTTCAATGTCGATGTCGGCAGAATTCTTAATCCGACGGCGGTGTTTTGTAGTAGCCGTAAGAATTATTACCGCTATTTATCGCTGGCTGATACCGGAAAGGATAAAGGTATTTTAAGCTGGTGTGAGTATGTCCTAAAGGGCCTCAGAGACGAGATTGAAAAGATTGATCGCCTGCTGAACTATGATTATCTGAAGGAGGAAATTCTGCTTCCTGCCATCAGATATTCGAACGAACGTAAATTTGTTACGGATATTGAAGCCAGGATTCTTAAGATAGCTATTGAAAAGCAGGTGATGCAGGCTGCCGATTTGAAAAATATCTTTGAGGGCAAGAAACCTTCGGAGATCTCACGGAACATTGCCAGATTGAAAGAAAAGAAAATGCTTATGCCCATAGAGGAAGGTACAAGAAAATATGTAATCAGATTTGATAATAATTTTCTTTTACGCGGAATAATTAAACTGCTTAGTGATAAGAACTTCCTGCCTATAAAGGATGAAGTTTGAGCAAGATCACTGAAAGCGAATGGCAGTGAATCAATACACGGTCATCGAGAATAACCAGAACAAACGACCCGCCATATTGTCACACCGGTCACCTTGAAACGGTCATCAAACTTTCGAGTTCGCCCTCAAATTCTTTTGTCCTGTCTTCAATCTCGATCCGCAGAAGATCAAGCCTTGCAAAAACAGAGTCGAGGCTGGATTTTGACTCGTGGAGCTTTTTTGTGAGTATTTTAATGGCTTCCCCATCACCCTTGAGGGAAGCCTCTCTGATTTCCTGATTTTCACGTTCTATTTTTTCTTCCAGCTTTAAAACTTCTTTTTCCGCTTCATCAATGCTTTTTTGCAGGGCGCCCATTGTTTTTGATTTTTTATTCAGCAACTCTGCCCGCTCACGCCGGAGCTGTTTTTTATTGACAGAATTGTTCCGGGAGTTTTTCCTGGCACGCGGGGCGCCGGATTCATTTTCACTTTTCCATCCGACACGGTCAAGGAAGTCCTGGTACGTTCCTTCAAATAAAGTCACTTTCCCGTCATCAAAGACTATCAGGCGCGTGGCCAGTGCGTGGAGCATCATTTCACTGTGAGTTACTACAATTACAGAGCCGTTAAACGCGTCTATGGCCTCCACCAGGGAATCATTGGCTTCCATATCAAGATGGTTTGTCGGCTCATCAAGCATGAGCATGTTGGCGGGTCTGACAAGCAGCTTGCCTAACAGCACGCGGCTCTTTTCCCCTCCGGAAAGAACGCTGATCTTTTTTAATGCATGGTCCCCGGGAAACATCATAATGCCGCATATTTTCCGGGCCGCACCCCGGCCGACGTCGGAATGCACGTCCATAATCTCTTCTTCAATGGTGTTGTTCAAGGTAAGGCGGTTTATATTAGTCTGGCCGAAATAGGCCGTCTGCAACTGAACGTGATGACTGACAGAACCGGTTTCAGTTTTCAGTTCTTTTGCAAGCAGATTCAGCAGTGTTGTTTTTCCCTTGCCGTTTTTACCGATAATGGCTATACGGTCCCTCTTTCCTACTGAAAAGGTCAGTCCATCAATCAGGGGAGTGCTTTCATTGTCATAGGAAAAAGACAGGTCATTCACTTCCATCAGCACCTTCCCTGTAAAAGGCGCTGCCTTGAATGCGAAATCAAGGTCCTTTATCTCTGTCAGTTTTTCAAGGCGGTCTTTTTTCTGCAGGGCCTTTATCCGCGACTGGACAGCACTGGCCTTGGATGCCTTTGCCCTGAACCTGTTTATGAAGTCCTCTGTTTCTTTGCGCTTCCTGTCATCGTTGATCCTGGACTTTTCGTGTATTTCTTCTTCCATCAGCAGCTGCTGATATACCTTTTCGGTAGGGCCGGCTTCTTTTCTCATTTTGCAGCGGTGTATGGCCATAGTATGTGTGGACACACCATCCATGAAAGCACGGTCATGTGTAATGATTATGAGCTCCTTCTTCCAGCTGCGCAAAAACTTTGTAAGCCAGCGAAGAGAGACAATATCAAGATAATTGGTAGGCTCGTCCAGCAAAAGAAGATTAGGGTCGGAAACAAGCACCTTTGCAAGGTTAAGACGGACCTGGTATCCCCCCGAGAGGTCCACTGGATTGAGGGTCAGATCATCCAGTGCAAAGCCGAGTCC
>JAOUFP010000023.1 GCA_029858145.1 Nitrospirota bacterium
ATGATGCGCGGCTATGACATCAATGAAGGCAAATGCCTGGAGCTGATAGAGAAGTGTTCCGTGGAGTACCGGCGGGTCATCGAGCATCTGGCGCCCCTCATCAACTATGTCGCGTCGTTCGTCCCCCGAAGGAGGATGAGAAAGCTGCATGTCGGCCTGTTCGGCTATGCCCGGAGCATCGGCCAGACGACCCTGCCGCGCGTCATCAGCTTCTGCGCTGCCTGCTATTCCATCGGGCTTCCGCCCGAGGTGCTGGGCCTGAGCGTGCTCACCCGCGACGACCTTCGGTGCATGAAGGACATGCATGTGAATTTTCCGTTTGACATGAAGACGGCGATGTCGTTTTTCAACCCGGAGGTCCTCGAGATCCTGCCGTCCGAGGTCAGGTCATCCCTGAAGCTTGACTGGGGGACGTATGAGATAAACCATGAACACCGGGCGATTACCTCAAGAATCATAAAGGCGGTGAAGGACCAAAACAGATCCAATATGCAAAGCATGCTGGTGGAGGCGGCGCACGTGCGGAAGTTCCTCGGCTGAAGCCGGCAGCCATCAAACGGCAACTCACCACTGTTCACAGAAAAAAAGGAGGAGACGTATATGGCAAAACCATTGGTAGGCATTCTCATGGGAAGCGAAAGCGATATGCCGGTCATGGAGAAAGCAGCAGATGTACTCAAGGCTATGGATATCCCCTTTGAAATGGATATCAGTTCAGCGCACCGGCTGCCGGACAAGACCGCGGAATATGCAAAAACCGCCCGGGATCGCGGAATCGAGGTGCTGATCGCCGGGGCAGGCATGGCCGCTCACCTCGCAGGGGTCGTCGCATCGCATACGACGCTGCCGGTGATCGGGGTCCCCCTGAAGTCAGGGGCCCTGAGCGGAGTAGACGCCCTCTACTCCACGGTCCAGATGCCGCCTGGGATACCCGTTGCAACGGTTGCGATCGACGGCGCAAAGAACGCTGCGTATCTGGCATGCTCAATACTGTCCATTAAATATCCTGAAATCGCCTCAAAAATTGAAGAGATGAGAAAAAACACCAGGAGAAATCTTGTTGAAAAGTCAGCGGAACTCAGACGGTCGTCCGTGTAACCCCACCATAAGCGATCCGAATTTCTATTTAAGGGTATAATAAAAAAAAGACCTGTAACTGTGATTTGATCGCACTCCCGTGATGTCCGATGCTCGCCGCGAAACGGGGTCATGGCCCGGTTTCGGCGGGAGGGTTCACGGGCTGAAAGGTAATGCATAAACCTCTGTTCATAACGCTCGGACTTGTCTTTGTCGGACTGGCCGTCCTCGGCATATTCCTGCCCCTGCTTCCGACCACGCCCCTGCTGCTTCTGGCGGTCGCCTGCTTTGCGAGGTCTTCACAGAAGCTCCACGACCGGGTCCTTTCGCACAGGACGTTCGGCCCGCTTATCAGGCAGTGGCACGAGACAAGGAGCATGCCGCGCAGGGCCAAACTCTACGCGCTGGGTACCATATTTGCCGGAGGGGCGGTATCGGTCCTTTCCGTGGACACGGTCGCGATGAAGCTCATTATGGCTGCGGTGCTCGCGATACCTGTCGTCATCATACTGAAGATAAAGACCTCTCCATAGACCCCCAGGTGATATCTGTTCCATGAATAATAAGCCTTTTCGGGTTCGGGATCCGTAAACACCAGGCCCGCCAGGCCATGGCATTTGTTTGTAAGGAAGTATTAGGCGAGCTACAAGCCCCTATACCAGATTCGCGTAAATGCACATTTGCAAGCCTGCCCGCGAAACTCTATCAAAATTCAGAAACCGTGTAACCCCTTGATTTTATTGGCGGTCCCAACGGGAGTCGAACCCGTGTTTTAGCCTTGAGAGGGCCACGTCCTAGGCCTCTAGACGATGGGACCATTATGGCTGGGGAGAGAGGATTCGAACCCCTATAAGCAGATCCAGAATCTGCCGTCTTGCCCTTGGACGACTCCCCAAATGAGTAGATTTTATATCATAAAAGAGGGTGTTTTGTAAACTTTGCCCCGTCATGTCAGTACGCTGTAAATCTCTGCCGGCACATAAAAGTTAAATACTGCCAAGGGCTTACCAGAGATTTTGCATTGATTTTCAATTACCTAAACTTATAATATAAAAAAGATGTAACACATGTCTATCTCATTAATCCGTTTAATCCGTAAAAAGGAAGCTTCACATTAAGAGCCTCAGTAAACATTTTTTCTGGATACTTCTTGCCGGCGTTGTCTTCTTTTTTGGACTCCTCACTTTTATTATCCTCCAGCGGGAAAAAAATATCATTCTTGACATTTACAAAGAAAAGTCCCTCCATCTTGCCGATGCCATTACAGGGGACCTCAAGGTAATAATGCTTCTGGAATCGCAGCAGGAAATTATTGAGCATATCAAGACATTCAATCATTCGGAAGGGGCAAAAGTCGGGGTTGTTGGGCCTGACGGAATGCCGGCGTTCGCCACCGGCATTCCCGTGCCGAAAGAGATCTTCGCTTCCCAGAAAGAAGCGAACATTATCACTGATGACGAGCTGATTTTTTACCGGCCGCTGAAAAACAGCGAGAGGTGCCGGCAGTGTCATAAATCTGAAGATAAAACGAGAGGCATGCTCGTGATAAAGACTTCCATGAAAAAGGCGAATGCAGAGATCAAAGGCACTGCCCGGCGTCTTCTGTTTCTTGCCCTTTTACTTGGTCTTGCAAGTGAATTTTTCCTTCTGTTCGTCCTGAGAAAAAAAGTCCTGAACCCTCTGGAGAACCTCGCCGAAGGTTCTGAAATCCTGAAATCAGGCAAGTTCGAGCACAGGCTCGACATCAAGGGTGATGACGAAATCGGCGCTCTTGCTTCCTGTTTTAATGAAATGGCGGAAAGCATCGAAAGATCACACGTACACCTTGAGAGCGCGGTCAGACAGAGGACAAAAGAGCTCAGGGTCATTGCTGAACTGTCACTGCAAGCCTTCAGTGAAGACCTTACGTTGCAGAATCTTATTGAACAGTTCCTTAATGCGATAACAGACCGTATGGGCTTCGGCTATACAGCCCTTTGCCTCGTTGACAGGGAAACCGGACTTCTTTCTCAGAAGTTTGCAAAGGGCGTGGATTACGACTTCTGCGATATGGAACTCTCTCTCGCGAGCGATCATCCGTTCTCTAAGCTCATCAGAGAGGCAAGACCGGCGCTAAAAAAATATCACGACATCGACGTACCTGAGGAATACGGGAATGTAGCGATAGTACCCCTGCTTTCATTTCACCGGAAAACATGCTGGGAGGCCCAGCGCTGTTTGGCAAGAGCATGCGCTTCTTTTGAAAGCGCCGACAAGCGATGCTGGCTCATAGCTGATACCTTGCGCCGGAGCCCGCAGGCACGGCCCGGCAAAGATAAAATTTTCGGCTGTCTTCAATGCACTTCATTCCCGATCCGTGGTGTCCTGATCGCAGGCAAACATGACGAAATATCGAAGCCTTCTCTGCACTCACTTGAAATACTTGCCTCCCAGATAGCAGCAGGGATGGAGAACCTGGGTTTCCTTGAGGGCAAGAAAGAGGATATCGGCAATATCGTAAAGCTTCACGACATATCAGCCGAGTTTTTGCAGGCACTCAATGTCAGTGAACTCGCGGAATTCGTTGTCTCCTATGCTGCTGCCTTTGCCGGGGTGGACGCTTCCATCCTCTGGCTGGTGGGGGATAACTTCACCTTGCATTTAGAGAAAACGTGCAATATCGCACAAGAGGATGTGCCTGAATCGCTGCATATTTGTCAGCTTGTCCCTGACAGCTCCCTGATAGAGGACAGGCTTGCTGAAAGCATACTTTCAGACAGTTCCGGATGCCTGTACGGTTTATTCAGCAGATACGGATTCAGGCATATGTCGGTAGTTCCCTTGCGAATCAAGACCACCATATATGGGTGTCTTACTCTTTTCAAAAAGGACGCTTTTTTCATGTCGGAATCCGAGAAAGCCGTAATCTCGCTTTTTGCAGCCCAGTCTGCTGTCGCGATGCATACCGCGAAACTCTACAGTGAACTTATGGAACAGAAAAAGTTTTCTGACGCAATTTTTGATAATGTGAGCAGCGGACTTTTGGTCATGGACAGGGAAGGCCGCATTTTAAAGATAAATGATATAGGGGTGAGGCATTTAAAGCTGGACATTTCCGATGCGGTCGGCAGGAAAATCTGCGACATATACCCTGAAACACTTGACATGATTTGTGTAACACCCGGGTTCAGCCGTGAGGTCACCATCGCCCTTTCTGACGGCAATGCCATCCCGATCGGCTTCTCAAATTCGCCTCTTTTCGACGCCGCAGGGAAACAGACCGGTGTAATCGTCTTATTCAAAGACCTGACGGAGATCAAAAAACTTCAGGACGCACTCAATAGAAAGCAGCATTTTGAAACGATGGGCAAGGTAACCGCCGGGGTCGCCCACGAGATCAGGAACCCCCTGTTCGGGATATCGGCCGTAGCTCAGATACTGCAACGGGAGATAAAAGACGAGCAGCACAACAAACTCTTACAGGCGATGATCAGGGAAGTCCAACGGCTGAATAGCCTCGTCAGCGAATTGCTCATTTACAGCAGGCCTTCGAAGCTGAATATTGCGATGATAGATTTCGGCGCACTCTGTGAAAGACTTCAGCAGTATGTCCATGCCAGGAAAATCGGCGCAGTGCTGACGCTGGAGGCAGCGCCGGATGCCGTCATCAAGGCAGATATGGATAAGCTTACCCAGGTTTTTCTTAATCTCATAGACAATGCCATAGGCGGCGGCGGCACCAAAATCGACATAACGGCTGCAAGGCTGCGGGAAGGCGGTGTGACAATCAGGATAAGGGATAACGGCTCGGGGATAAAAGAAAAGGATCTGGAGAAAGTCTTCGACCCTTTTTATACTACAAAAAAGGAAGGGACCGGACTTGGTCTTTCCATTAGTAAAAAGATAATGCAGGACCACGGGGGCGACATTGAGTTGATCAGCACAGAGGGAAAGGGGACAACAGTCATACTGCATTTTAAAGCCGGTCAGGATTAACTCTGCCGCAGGTATCCGGCAACCCGGCATTATACGGCCTTCAGGATCTCCTCTGCCATCGACGTTATAGGGACTATCTTGTCAACCGCGTTGTTTTCAATAGCGACCTTCGGCATCCCGAATATCGTTGATGTCTCTCTGTCCTGGGCGATTGTTATGCCTCCCGCCTTTTTAATGGACTTCATGCCTACTGCCCCGTCAGAGCCCATGCCGGTAAGTATCACGCCCATGCAGCGGTCTCCGTACCTCCTGGCTACTGAACTGAAAAGCACATCCACCGAAGGTCTGTGCACAGTGTCCATGGGCTCCACATCCAGCTTTACCCTGCACCTTATTCCCGCCCGGTGCTCCTCTGCCGTTTCCGCTCGTCGGGGGGGGCCAGCGGTCAGGTGAAGCCCGGAAGGTGCGATCAGGACAACGCCGGGTTCGATTTTGTCTCCGGATTCGGCCTCTTTGACATGGACCATACAAAGACTGTCAAGCCTTCTGGCGAGGGGGCCGGTAAAGCCGTGCGGCATGTGCTGGACTATGAGAACCGCAAAGCCAATATCTCTGGGAAATTTAGACAGGAGCATCTGGAGTGCGGTAGGGCCTCCGGTTGACGAGCCGACTGCGACTACATCTATGATGCCTTTCCCCTTATATGCCGGAAGCGCCGGGGAAAGCGCGGAAATCTTCTGCAGTTTGCTGTCCGCGATCGCCTTGACCTTTGAGGTTATCTCCTTTGCGAGTCCGTAGAAATCCATCAGTCCCGTTGCCGACTTGTCGATGAAATCCATCGCTCCCAGTTCAAGCGCGCTCAGCGTAAATTCCGCTCCGTCGCGCGTGAACTGGGAGAGCATGAGCACGGGAGTGGGCTTCGTCTTCATCAGGACCTTGAGCGTCTCTATGCCGTCCATCTCTGGCATCATTATGTCGAGGGTGATGACGTCGGGATTTAATGCAAGGGCTTTTTCTATCGCCTCTTTGCCGTCCTTTGCAACACCGGCTACTTCCGTTGCAGGTTCTGCCTCAAAAATCCGGGTGAGCGCCTTGCATATGAAAGGTGAATCATCGACAATCAGGACCCTAATTTTTTTTGACATTTTTCCTGTACACTATGACTCCGTTGACGAGTCGCGGAATAAAAAGGTCTGTTTTGTTGATCAGGCTTTCGGAGGAACCCACGAAGAGATACCCCGTATCGGAAAGAGACCGGTAGCAGTTCACAAGGACCTTTCCGATTGCGTCAGGGCTCATATAGATAAACAGATTCCTGCAGAAAACCGCGTCTGCTCCCTCAAGCCCGGCGTAAGCATCTTCGCACATTATATTGCCCAACCTGAACTCCACATTTTTCGCGAAAGGCTGCTTCAGGCGATAGAGTTCTCCTTCACACGTAAAATACTTCTGAATCTGGCCTGATTCGCCGTTTATTCCTCTGAAGGAATTTTTTGAATAGATCGCCTTCTTTGCCTTTTCAACAGCGATTCTGCTTATGTCTATCCCGGTTATTCTGACATCCCAGTTCCACAGGAAGAGCCCGCTCAGTTGGACAAGGATATTGAGTGTATATGCCTCTTCGCCTGTTGAGCAGGCCAGTGACAGTATTTTCAGGTCCTGTCTCTTTTTTTTCTGTTTCTCTTTTTTTATATCCTCCAGAACGTGCGAGAAGATATCGAACTGCGCCTTTTCCCTGAAAAAAAAAGTCTCGTTGTTGGTTACATGGGAAGCCAGCTCCTGCAGTTCAGCTCCGGAAGAATCAGCCCTGACGAAATTACAGTAGTCCGCGTAGGAGGTCAATCCGAGAATGTGCAGCCTGTGTGCCAGTCTGGCATGAAGGGTCAATCTCTTGTCGCCCTTTATCTGAAGGCCGAACTCTTTTTTGATGAGTTCTCTCAGCAGCTGAAATTCTCCCTCGGATATGTAGGAATCCTTTATGTCCGTCATTTGATTACCTTCCCCTTTTTAAGGGCAGAGAGGCTTTTGCGTGCGGCGAGACGGACCTCTTCAAAGGGGTCCGAGAGCATTTTTAACAGCGCCCGGACAGAATCGGAAGAGTTTACCGAGCCAAGGGCCTGAGCGACTTCGGTCCTCACCCCGGGGTTTTCGTCTTTTGTGAATTCTATGAGCGCCCTGTTTTCACCGAGCATCGACAGCACTTTGGCAAGGAGCACCCGGTGGTCACCTTCCGAATCCCTGAGCGCTTCGACGAGTGCGGGTGCCGCCTTTATGCCTGTGCTCAGAAGCCCGTCTATCGCGTATTCAGCGAATTCCTCGTCCCTGATGGCCTTGATGAAATACGGTATGCCTCTTGCGTCCCCGGACCAGCACAATGCGATAAAGGCCGGCTTCCTGGTATCCGCATCCGGAGAGCTGACCGCCGCAAGGAGCATGGGGACGAGCTCTTTGAAATTTTCAGACTTAAGCCGGATGCTCTCCCTTTCTGCAATCCTGATGATGGCTTCAAGCGCCAGTTCGCTGTGGAAGACATGGGCGGGATTTTCAATAAACGGGGTAAGGTATTTTATGGACCCCCTGTTGCCGGCCGCTGCAATGGCCGAAATCACGAAGCCCCGGTATTCCTCCAGGTCGAGACAGGCATAGAGCAAAACCAGGGCTTTTTCGCCGCCTATGTCTCCAATGGCCTGTATCCCGGCCATCGCAACCCATGGCTCATCATCCAGTGTCCTGCCGAGAGCGTCCAAAGCGTTTTCATCACGAATCTTCCCGAGCGCCTCGGCAGACGCTATTCTTACATTGGCGTCGGGATCGTTTACTGCCTTCACGAGAGAAGAGACCGCCGCAGCATGCCCGATATCACCGAGCACATTTGCTGCAAAAAGCCTGACCTCGGCATCATCGTCCCTGAGCAGCGAGGAAAGAGAATCCACTGCCCTGATGCCGAGGGCCCTGTAAGTCTCCATGGAGGCGTTCCTCAACAGGGCATCATCGTGATTTCTCAGCCATTCCGCCAAGACCGGAAGGTAAGAGTCTTCAGGATGCGCGAGAAGCTTTTCTATCGCATTTTTTCTGTCCCACCAGTCGCTGCTTTTCAGATCTTCGAAGATGCCTTGTATTTCGATCATCTTATGTTCTCCCTCCATCACGGGTGCGGCGGAGACACCGCCCGTAAGGCTGTTCCGCAGAAAGCCCGCGGTGCAGATGTTTGGAGCGATTCAAAACCGCCTTCCTGATCTCATTTTCTTTCACGCTTCGATGCCCTGCATGGTCTTGAAGACCTCACAGACCATGCAATTCAGCAGCTTTGACCTGCAGTCCCCCTGTTTGACACCATCACACCATGTTTCCGCTATAAGCCAGCAGCGGTCTTCTTCAGAGCCATAGGCAGGACATTTTTCCCGCGAACTCTGCGGGCAGTTCCTGATATCCCAGCACCTTCCCCTGCCGTTTGAATGCACCCTGAAACTGCTTATGGAGTACTGCAGGTTTTCTACCTGGAAGAGCGTATCTTTTGACACCGTTACCATGTCATGGGAAAGTTTCAGGTTTTCTGCAGATATGTGGCCCATGCCTTCCATCGCCCTGACAACGGCTTCCCCGCCCTGTTTCTGCTGAGCGGTCGCGTTCGCCACATTCTGGGTCATATCGAGCATTATCTCGAATGACCGGACTATCTCCTTTGTCGCGTTGGCCTGCTCTTTCACCGCAAACATCACCTCATGGACAAGCGTCTTCATGTCACCCACGACTCTGCGTATCTGGTTGCCGCCGACAGACTGCTCTCTTGCAGCAACGTTCACTTCCCTCACAATCTTGTTCATCCTTTCGAGGGAGGACCTGATAGTGCCGGCATCGCTCACCTGTACCTCTACAGCAGCGGCAACCTCCTCGGCAGACGCATTCATGTCAATTACATACTTCATTACCTGCTCGATAGCCTTGCTGAGTTCCTCGGCGGCCTGTGCTATCTCCCTGATCACCTCCGAACTTTCCTTCATCGAGGCGATAATGCCGGTGAAGGCATCCCGGCTGTTATTTGCGAGGATGATGCCGCCTTTGCCTTCCCGGTAGGTCTCCTCCGTCGCCTTTATGGCGGTTTCGGTCTCATTTTGAACCTGTCGGATGACCCCGGCAATCTCCTTGGTAGCCTCCATGGAACGCTCCGCGAGTTTCCTTATCTCATCCGCGACAACCGCAAACCCCCTGCCTGCGTCGCCGGCCCTGGCAGCTTCTATGGCGGCGTTGAGGGCGAGCAGGTTGGTCTGGTCTGCTATCTCATCGATAACCTCTACAATCGAGCCGATCTCCCCGGACCGTTTGCCGAGGTTGCGGATGAGCTCCATGGTCTTCTCCGTCGTCTTGCCGATATTCTGAAGGCTCTCTATGCTCTGATATATCGCCTTCCCGCCTTCTTCAGCCTCATTGACCGTATTTTGGCTCAATCTGTTGGCGCCCCCTATTCTGCCGGCGACTTCCTTCACGGTCCGTGTCATTTCCTCGATGGTGCTCGAAGCCTCTGTAACCATGCCTTTCAGTGATTCTGTATTCTTGGCGATCTGCTCGACGGATGAAAGCTGATTCTCGACGATCAGGGAAGTCTCACTGACCGCCTCGGTCATCGCACCCGTATTTTTTGCGGTCTGCTCCACGGAGACCAGCATCTGCTCGATCGTCGCAGAGGTTTCCTCAACCGAAGTGGCCATGACCTCCGCGTTCTTTCCCACCTGCTCGATCGAGGCGGACATCTCGTTCGTTGTAGCCACGGTCTCCTCGACATTTGTCGCGAGTGTTTCGGTATTCTTGGCGACCTGTGAGATCGAGGAGGCCATTTGTTCCATTGAAGAGGTAGTCTCCTCAGTTGCGGAGGCCTCTTCCTGGGCAGACAACGCGATCTGATTCGAATGTTTGGCAACCTTGTCTGAAGACAGCGCTACGTGGTATGACGACTTCACCACATTGCTTATGAGATTCTTGAAGTTGTTCACCATGGTTCCCAGGGCATTTCCCATGATGCCGATTTCGTCGCTGGAATCAATTTCCACCGCGACCGTCAGGTCACCGTCCGCGATATTTTTTACGTAGCCGACCATCCGGTTGATAGGTCCCACGATCGATCTTCTGAAGATAATGAGAAAGACGATGAGCGCCGCTGCTATCGCCACAATGACGCCCATCACTATTTTGCTCAGACGCGAGTAACTGGCCGCCTCGTTGTTTTGTTCGGACGCGGCCGCAACCTTTTGGTCCCGGATCCCTTCGAGTGTCTTCTTTACTTTCGTAAAAGGGACCTGGGAGTTTTGAGTGACGTTCAGGATCGCCACGTCAATGAGATAGTTTTTGCTGTCCTCGATGGTTTTGGCTGCAAGGGCCAGATAACTCTCAATATCATTCCGGATTTCCCTGACCCTGGCCGGGTCGTCCTTCAGTGTTGCCAGCCGCTCCAGCAGCATTTTTTTGTCCTGCTCAAAAACACCTTCAAGTTCCATTATCTTTTCGGTATCTCCAAGGGCGGCATAACTCACCGTCTTCGTCTCTGATATCCTGATATCATTGAGGATATTCTGAAGAACGCTTATGTTCTCGATACCTTTTGTGGAACTCTGGTATATCTCGTTGTTGGCATTTGTCAGGAAGCTGTTGGTCAGCACCGAAACCAGAATGATTGCCGAAAGAACGACTCCAACAACGCATGCAAGAATCGTGAATTTGCTTTTAATCGTTTTTACCATACTCAATACCCCTTTTCGACGTAAAGGTTTTCACTTCAATGCAAACGTTTTGGATGTTGATCCTCACAGAGCGCATGCAGCCTCTTTCGCTATCGTCCGCTTTCACCGAGCCCTTCCTTCTTCCACTGCCTTATTCCGCCCTTCATGAAGTAATAATTCTTGATGCCCTTCCTGTCCAGATAGTACTGCAGCCACTTCGTCTGCTTCCCGACATTGTCGGCGATCAGGATATTGGACATGGGTATCGCTTTGCTGTTTTTATTGATCAGTTCGACCATGGTATCAAAAGACATGACCTTCATCTTCGGAAGACTGAATTTTGTCTCGCTTCTTTCATTCGGGTCACGGATGTCAAACACCACGTATTCTCCGGTTTTGCTCTTTGCCAGAAATTCCTGCGGCGTTATCAGAGTGCGGTTGAACTTCTCGTCGGACAGCAGATCGGCCTGCAGTACCGCGGCATCCACCACCTTGCCGAAGAATTCCGTCTTGTTAGGATTGGCCTTCGCCCAGTTGAATATCCCGTCGTCGTAACACCTGACCCCTGTGAAGCCCATATCCATAGCCGCCTTTGACGCCTTGTAACTTTTCATGCAGGTGATGCCGTTGCAATAAAAAACAAGCGGCGTCTTGTCATTCTTCCCTCTTAACTTAAGAAGGTCGCCTTCCGTCATTTTGCCCACCAGAATATTTTTCGCGCCGACAATGCGCACAACATCATACTCGGCCTGGTTTCTGACATCGACAATAATTGCACTGCCGAACAACTGCGTTAATTCCGCCGTCGAGATGGGATTCACCATGGGAAACTCCGCCCTTAACGGATATTCGGCGGCATCTGAGAGACCTGTCAAACAGACAAAGGCGGCAACGAACATCGCCACGACCATAACTATTGTTTTCTTTTCACCTGTCCTGTTCTGAATCATTTTTGTTCTCCTGACATTTAATTTTTTCCAACGTTTACAATAAGCAGCCGCTTTTAAAAAAGACGGGTGCCTTTACAATGTCCTGTCAACCACGAGTGCTTTGTAAAAATCGCACTCCCGGCAGTTGTTGATTTTCAAGGCATATGTCCCCTGCGCCTGTCCTCCGCACATAGTCCCCGCCACAAGGTAGCAGACCCTTCCGCCTCTCGGGTACGCGGGGCAGCCTCCTGTCTTGTCCTTGCCGCATTTCTTGAATTCCCAGCAGTTCATCTTCTCACTCATGACTTTCACCTCCCTTGATTTCGATCTGCTCCCGCTTGAGAAGTTTCTCAAGATCGAGCAGGATCACGAGGCGGTCAGCGATTTTCCCGACACCGGTGATATAATCAGTATCTACCTCAAGTACCTCATCCGGTGCTTTCTCAATAAACTCCGGCTGTACCTTGATGACGTGAGAGACGGCATCCACGAGCAGACCGATAACTTTGGAATTGATTTCTGTCACGATAATCCTCGCTTCCTTGGTCAGGCCCTTTTCGGGGAGCTTCAACCTCTTCCTCAGGTTAAGCACGGGCAATACCCTGCCGCGGATATTTATTACTCCTTCGACGTAACAGGGTGAGTTCGGAACTGATGTGATGCTCCCTGCCCTGATGATCTCATGGACCTGGCTTATCGGAACGCCGTAGTCTTCGCCGAGGCTGAATGTAACGAGCTGCACCTCTGTAGCCTTATCCATGATGAGAAAATCTTCTGCGAGTCCTGAGGGCGGCAAATGCATACTGGACACTTTCTAACACCTCCTTTCACGAACAAAAAATTATTGGGTTGCGAGCTTTCTCATTTCATCTGTCCAAAACGACATGACGTCGATAATCAGCACTATCCTGCCGTCTCCGAGTATGGATGCGCCGGCTATGCCCCGGGACTTGCCGAACGTGTCATCCAGGGGTTTGATCACGATTTCCTGCTGTCCCCTCAGCCTGTCGACGGCAACCGCGATGCGTTTTTCGGCCTTCCCGAGAATTATGAGATAGAACCTCTTCTGCCTGGTTCCCTCCAGACCCAGGAAATCGCTGAGTCGCACCACCGGCAGAACCTTTTCCCTGAAACGTACCACCTCATGATTGTTTATCACGTGAAGTTCTTCTTCTCTGATCTTGATGCTCTCATCAACAGAACTCATCGGTATCGCGTAAACCTCCCCGCTCGCCTCAGCCATTAATGCCGGTATTATCGCCAGGCTCAGCGGAAGCTTTATGGTCAGCTCAGTCCCTCTTTCAGGCATGGTATCGATGATAATCTGACCGTTGAGTTTGGCTATGTTCCTGTTGGCTACATCAAGCCCTATGCCCCGCCCCGAAATGTCCGTTGCTTCGCTTTTTGTCGTAAACCCCGGAGAGAAGATCAGGGAAAGCAGGCTGTCTTTATCGGGCTGTTCATCCGCTTTTATCAAGCCTCTTTCCGCGGCCTTTTCTCTTACCTTGTCGACGTTAATGCCGCGACCGTCGTCTTTCACCTTTATCATCACATAGTTCGATTCCTGCGCCGCTTTAAGAACAATAGTCCCTTTCGGGTCTTTCCCTTTCAGCATTCTTTCATCTGACGTTTCGATGCCATGGTCTATGGCGTTCCTGATGATATGCAGGAGCGGCTTTTCGAGTTCATCTATAACGGTTTTGTCAAGTTCTGTGTCTTCACCTTCAAACAGAAGGCGGATCTCTTTGCCCTGTGATTTTGAGAGATCTCTCACCATTCTGGGAAACTTGTCGAACACATGCCTCACGGGCAGCATCCTTGCCCTCATGATCCCTTCCTGGAGCCCGGATATTGTCTTGCCCATCAGTTCGAGACCGCTGTTAAGATCCTTT
>JAOUFP010000377.1 GCA_029858145.1 Nitrospirota bacterium
CGACGGCGACCGCTTTCATTTTTTCAGGGTCCTTTATCGAGTATCCCGGGGCTTTGCCGCTCCCAATTTTATGGAGAACGCCGACAAGATCCCGGGCATGGTCCGAATGTGCCGCTGAACCGGCAGCAACCATCCTTGCCAGATTTCTCGCCACGATTATATCGGCGTCAGCTCCGCATACGCCGTAATGAGCTCCTTTCCCGTGCGGGTCGATCCGGCAGGGACCCATGGCACAGACACGGCAGGACAACCCTGATTTACAGAACAGGCATTGCGGCTCCTGCTTCCTGGCCCGGTCCCATGCGGTCAGCACGCCGTCATCATGGGCCTTTTTCATCATTGATTGCGCGTCCGCTGCTATTGAAAATTCCTGGTACTTATCCATGACAGTAACCTCCTTCATGGTTGAAACGACTTCAAACTAAAACTTTCGGCCTTTCGTCAACTCTAGTGTTGGTAAAATAAAGAGTGGATCTTTTTCATTGGAACAGACAACTGGCACACGTCATCTCTTCGTAACGTGTATATTCAACGGTTAGAGTCCCGGTGGCCTTCCTGCGTAAAGGGCTTCATTCCTGTGTTCGCTTTGCTGAATAACCCATCCCAAATTTAAAGTTGCAATTAGCATATCTCTTACTTTCAGCTTACTCTAAACTGACCGGATGTGAATTGATTAGATGCGGACAGGAAAAAAGACATTTCAAAAAGACCATACCTGCATCGGCGAGGAGTGTTCGGGAGACTCGGCGTTTCAGAAAATGGCAATTTCCCGAAGAATTTGCGCCCCTGAGACTTCTTCCTGACCGGAGGAAGGATTCCCTGGTTGAAAGACCGGATCATTCAACATTGACACGCTTTCTTATCAGGTAAATCCCGTCTCGGATGGTAAGAAACAGCTTTTCGGCCATTTTGTCTGCCTTCACCAATTCGTTGAAGTCTGCCATGGCACGGCTGTCTTCATCCTTCGGATCAAAGATCCTGCCGTACCACAGGGCATTGTCGGCGAGTATCAGTCCGCCATTTCGTAAGATCCTCATCGATTCTTCGTAATAAGCGCCGTAGTTTCGTTTGTCCGCGTCGATGAAGACCAGGTCGGTCTCCGCATCCGGCAGGGTCTTCAGTATCTCAAGGGCCTCGCCAAGACGCAGATCGATCTTAAAGCCGCTGGCGCTCCGGTCAAAGAACTCCTGCGCGATCTTCGCATGCCCGGCATTATTATCAATGGTCAGGATTTTGCCGCTTTCAGGCAGGGCCTCTGCCATGGCAAGGGCGGAGTAGCCAGTGAAGGTGCCGATTTCGACGATCTGCCGCGCGCCGGACAGCTGTGTCACCAACTGCAGGAACCGTCCTTCGACACGTCCGGTGAGCATACTGGGATATGGTGTCTTTGTGAGAGTAAAATCTTCGACCTCTTCGAGGAGCTCAGACAGAGGTGATGTATGATCCAGCGCGTACTCCTCCGCCTCCCTCGCCACGGCATCCATGAAACAGTATATTCCGGCCTCGTTGCCGGACCGCCCGTGCAGGCTTTTCATATGATCTTCGCTCATGTCACCCCTCTCTCGATTTCTCCATGCTCCACCCGCCTTTTCTCGGCATACGGAAGCGCAGTAAAAAAGTATCCTGCACTGCTCTCAATTAAGTATAGCACCGGGCTGCGGGTTTACAAAGACAGAGTCAGAAAATTCAGCGTGAGGTCATTGAGTGCAGGAAATAGCTGAGTTGGGGAGATAAGGTCTTACTGGTTCGGGATGTTGCAGCTCTTTACGGAGCAGAAACAAGAGCAATAATCTGGTATCTATCTGCTGCTCCGCAGGTTCACCGCTTTGGAACTCTTGCGTGCTTCACCTCCTACTCCTCACCGTCATCTTTTTCAGGACATGAAATTACTGATTCAAACCTACCTTCCTTTGAGAAATACCAGAGCGAAGGTTTCATGTGAAAATCGACATTGCATGGCAGAGTATTGTAGATTATAAGCAGACAGTAGTATTCATGAGGTCTCATGGTATGCCAATAGACAAAGATAAGATCGGGACTGATCTCGATTTTCTCAGGGATTTGATTAACAGATCAAATGATGCCATCTTCGTTGTTGATCTTCTGTCGGGCCTCTTTATTTTTGTAAATGATAAGGCGTGCGCAAGTCTGGGATATGACCGTCAGGAACTCCTTACTATGGGCGTTATGGATATTGAAGCAGCTTTTCCCGATAATTTTTCTTGGCAAACACATGTAAATGAATTGCGGCAGAAGGGTTCTCTTATATTTGAAGGGACCCATAAAAGAAAGAATGGCACTGCATTCCCGGTTGAATCAAACACCAGCTATGTGGTTCTGAATACAAAAGAGTATTTGATAGCTGTAGTGCGTGACATCACCGCGCGCAAACAGGCGGAGGAGGCCCTGAGGGAGAGTGAAGAGAAGTTCCGCTCTCTCGTTGAGACTACAACCGACTGGATATGGGAAATTAATGAGAATGGCTTCTACACGTATGTAAGCCCGAAGGTGAAGGATATGCTTGGATATGAGCCAGAGGAACTTATAGGCAAGAGTCCCTTTAGCCTCATGCCTCAGGAAGAAGCGGACCGTGTTGCCAGAGAAGTCCAATCCTTTATGGAGAACAAGAAGCCATTTTCGGATGTCAAAAATATTAATAAACACAAAGACGGAAGGCTTATTGTTCTTGAAACAAGCGGCATGCCTGTTTTTAACGTGAATGGAGTATTTTGTGGCTACCGCGGGATAGACCGTGACATCACTGAGCGCGAGCAAATGGAAGCGGCACTGCTCAGGATGCAGAAACTGGAGTCTGTCGGAACGCTTGCAGGCGGCATTGCCCATGACTTCAACAATCTGCTTCAGGGCATATTCGGATATATCTCAATGGCAAAGTTAACCCATGATCAGAAGGAGAAGTCACTTGCCATGCTGGAGCAGGCAGAGCAGGCCCTGCATATGTCCGTGAACCTCACCACACAGCTTCTGACCTTCTCCAAAGGCGGCAAGCCCGTAATGAAAAAGATAATGCTGAAGCCTGTAATAGAGAACGCTGTAAAGTTTAGCCTGAGCGGGTCAAAGGTTGATTACCGAATTAACATTGACGAGGACCTGTGGATGGTAGAGGCTGACGAAGGTCAAATCGGGCAGGTAATCCAGAACATTGTGATCAATGCGGATC
>JAOUFP010000378.1 GCA_029858145.1 Nitrospirota bacterium
GCCCTTGAAGACATTGAAGAACCAAAAATTGTAATCAATATTTTCAAACGGCACTGTTTCATAACAATAAGCATCATCGATAACGGCTGCGGGATGACTGGAGACCAGATGAAGGATATCTTCAAGCCTTTCTATACCACGAAAGAAAAAGGCACGGGCCTCGGTCTTGTAATTACAAAGAAGATGCTCACAAAGATGAACTGCACCATGAGCATAACGAGCGAGAAACATGCAGGAACGATAGTGGACATAAGCATACCGGAGGGACGGCGTGAAAGAATCCCCTGCTAGCAAAAGCAAGACCCTTTTGGTGATAGACGACGACAGACTGCTCTGCGACGTTGTCATGGATTGCTTCAGAGATACCATGGAGGTATACCTTGCGCATACGGGGAGGGAAGGAATCGCTGCCTGCGCGCGGAAAAAGGTGGATGTGGTTTTACTCGATCAGAACCTGCCTGACGGTGAAGGGCACACTTTTTGTCCTTCCATCCTCAAAGAAAACGGCCAGGCCAAAATAATATTTATCACCGCCTATCCCAACTTTGAAAACGCGGTGTATGCCATAAAGGCAGGCGCGTATGATTATATTTTGAAGCCCTTTGAACTGGAAGAACTGAATCTTGCCGTTGAACGCGCTCTGAGAACCATAGCGCTCGAAAAGATCGAGCAGTTCCAGAATTACAGGATATCCAAAGAGAGCGAGGAAGCGATCCTCCTGGGTGAGGGGCTTGCTCCCATCAGGCGGCTGGTGCAACTGGCGGCTGCATCGTCCGCTCCTGTACTCATCACCGGCGAGACAGGCACAGGCAAAAATGTTACGGCAAAATGCATTCATTATGCCGGCCCTAACCCGCTCGCCCCTTTCGTCAGCATCAACTGCGCGGCACTCCCTGAAAGCCTCATTGAGGCGGAACTCTTCGGCTGCGAAAAAGGTGCTTTTACCGGTGCTACGACTGCCAAAAAGGGTATTTTTGAGATGGCGGAAGGAGGAACGCTTCTGCTCGATGAGATAGGTGAGATGCCTTTGAATCTCCAGACCAAGCTCCTCAGTGTTTTAGAGGACAAACAGATAAAAAAGCTTGGATCTGACTTTATAAGACCTGTTAATGTGCGGGTAATCGCAAGCACCAATTCAAACATAGAAGAGGCCGTAACCGGCAAGACATTTCGTCAGGATCTTTATTACCGCCTGAGCGTGCTCAGGATAGATATTCCCCCTTTAAGGGAGAGAAAACAGGACATTCCGGAACTCTGTGATTATTTCATAAAAAAAATTTCGGGCTCTGAAATCAGGCTGCCTGATTCTGAAATGGAAAAACTTGTGGCATATGAATGGAGAGGCAATATAAGAGAACTGAGAAATATCATTGAAAGAGCCATCATCCTGCGCGACGGCCTTGAAATTCATCTTTCCGGGCTTCTGAACGCAAAGGTTGGCCATCCTGCGGAAAATGTTCAAAAGCCGTTATCTGACGCAAGTATCCCAACGCTGGAAGAAGTCGAGAAAACTCATCTACAGAATGCGCTGCATGCACTTTCCCGCAACTATGCGAAAACCGCACGTGTCCTTGGCATCTCCCTTTCAACACTGAAAAGAAAAATCAAAGAATACGGCATCACTGACAGCGTTTAAATTGGACCGCGGTTCAAAATAAACCGTTCATATTGGGCCGCTTCAGGGTCGTTCACCTGAACTATCCTCCTAACCTGTTGATTTTTAAAAAGCAAAAAAAATATTCAGGCAGGCATTCCATTTGCAATTAACAATTGCAGGTGATAAGGAGGAATCAAAAGTGAAAAACGTCTTGTTTGTCGATGATGAAAAACTGTTTTTGCGCAGTCTCTCAGACGGGCTCATCACCTATGCGGCCGACTTCAATGTGCTCACCGCTGAAAACGGGAAAAAGGCGGTCGAATCTCTTCAGTCCTCAAAAATAGACCTCGTTGTAACAGACCTTAAAATGCCGGTAATGGACGGCTTCGAATTATTGGCGTACATGAGTACAAACTGTGCCGATATACCGGTCATTGTGATGTCTGCTTTCGGCACCCCTGCAATTGAATCGAAGCTCGCGGCGCTTGGCGTCTCCCAATTTATTGAAAAACCGCTCGATCTCAAGGAACTGGCATCTACGATCCTCAATGAACTCACAGCAAGTTCCGAAGGCTATATCAGGGGCATAACGCTGCCCACTTTTCTGCAGCTAGTGGAAATGGAAAAGAAAACCTGCACCCTCAGGATCAGTTCCGGGGAGCATTCCGGTCATCTGTATTTCCGGAAAGGTGAACTGCTGGAAGCAGAGACAGAAGAACTGACCGGAGAGGAGGCGGCATACGAAATTGTAAGCTGGGATGACGCGGGAATCGAGATCGACCCGGTTTGCAGGAAGAAGACGAAAACAATTGATGCTTCACTGCATCACGTAATCTTGGAGGGTTTCAGAATTAAAGATGAGAAAGAAAGGAGGGGGATCAATACCATAGCAGGAGCAGATGAGGACGGCCTGTTTGCGCTCGACTCTTCAAGTCAAAAAAATATAACACGATTAGAAAAGGAGTACATTATGGCATTGGAAAAACATCTGGAAGGATTAAAGGAAGTAAAGGGATTTAAGGCTGCGGGGGTGATGAATTTCACCGGCGAGATGCTCGCATCGGAATCCATTGATCCCAATATCGATCTTGCGCTTGTCGGCGCGACATTCAATGATATTTTCCGTTCGGCGCATGAAGCATCGAAAAAAATCGGCCTGGATGCCTGCAAGGAAACCATCATTAATACGCCAAAGGGAGTGGTGGTGATGAGATGCTCCGGAGTGGATGCTAAAGTCCACTTTCACCTCATCAGCATAATGACAGCCGATGGCAACCAGGCATTAATGAAAATGCAGATCGAAAAAATGGTGCCGGCAGTCATGCAGGAACTTTCATAAAGATAAAAAGCCATAATAAAAAGGGCAGGGAAGACTTGCCCTTTTTCTCTTTTACGTGACGGAACACGACCGCTTTTTTAATAAGCCGGGGGACATGGACAAATAAATGAATATTACAGGCGATATAAAATGGTACTTCGGGGAAGGTGACTATGCCCAACTGAAATTCTCCGAATCCGCGACCTCTTTCTCTATCGACATAGTCATGGTGCCTGCCATTCACCGCAAAAAAGGTATCGGC
>JAOUFP010000379.1 GCA_029858145.1 Nitrospirota bacterium
TTCCGTTCCGATCGGATCGCTGAACTCATCAGCGACCATCTTCAGTCCGCCCGAGAACGCGTGGCCTGCCTTCAGCGCCCGCGCAATAAGGTCCATCGCGTCGGGCAGCTGCTCCTGGAATTTTGACATCCTCTTCTGTTTCAGCGAAAGGAGATATATAAAAGGCAGAGATCCCAAAAACAATCCGAGAATAAACGACACCACGTGCTCCATTTTCAGCAATATGCCGATGAGAAAACCCAGAGCTGCCGATAAAACCGAAAGCGAAAGGAATAACCCGAGGGGCATGCGTGTATTTGCCTGCTCCAGCAGCCTGTCGAGATGATGAATCCTGGTAATGCCCAGCAGGAATCTGTTCAGCCAGGGCACTTCACTGAGCACCCTCTTGCGGAGGATATCGATATCTCCAAAGTCGCTTCCTCCGGCGGAAAGGGTCCTGAGCCGGCGCTTAATCCTGGTCGATTCAGAATCGCGGTATTTCCGGTAGCCGAAAAAGGCCCCCTCTATTAACAAGACAATTGAGACAAATATTCCAATGCCGATTAAAATGCCCATGGTCATTCCACCCTTCCCTTTTAGCTATACCTCCAGAATATTGCGGGGCTCAAAAAGTTCATAGGGAACCGGGATACTGAAGGCCTTGAAGCGCTCAATAAACCTCGGCCGTATGCCGCTGGCCCTGAACCGTCCTCTGACAGCCCCTCTTTCACCTATTCCTGTCTGCTCGAAAGAAAAAATCTCCTGCATGGTGATCACATTCCCCTCCATACCGGTAATCTCCTGCAGGCTTATGATTTTCCTGCTTCCGTCGACCAGACGCGCGATATGGATAATGACATTGAGCGCCGAGCTGATATATCTCCTGATCGCCTCCTGCTGGATATTGAGCCCGGATATGGCGACCAGCGTCTCGAGCCTGAGCAAGGCGTCACGGGGAGAGTTGGCGTGGATCGTGGTAAGGGACCCGTCATGGCCCGTATTCATCGCCTGGAGCATGTCAACCACTTCGGCGCCTCTCACTTCACCGACTATAATCCGGTCAGGTCTCATCCTCAGCGAGTTCTTCACCAGGTCCCTTTGGGTTATCTCTCCCTTTCCTTCGATATTGGCAGGCCGCGTCTCAAGGCGAACCACATGCTCCTGTTTCATCTGCAATTCCGCCGAGTCCTCTATGGTGACTATCCTCTCATCGGCGGGAACGAAACGCGAGAGGACATTCAGTGTGGTCGTCTTCCCGGTGCCTGTTCCGCCTGAGATGAGCACATTCAGTTTTGCCCTGACAATACCTTTCAGGAGTTCGCCGATCTCAGGAGTCAGGGACCTGAGCTGGATAAGGTCCTCGAGCTCCAGGGGATCAACAGCAAACCGCCTGATGGAGAGTATGGATCCGTCAATCGCGAGCGGAGGAATGATAGCGTTCACGCGGGAACCGTCCTGCAGTCTCGCATCGACCATGGGGCAGGATTCATCGATCCTCCTGCCGACAGCCGACACGATCTTGTCGATGATCTTCCTCAGGTGGTGATCGTCCTTGAACCGGGCCTCAGTGAGATGGAGCTTTCCGAACTTTTCAACATAGATATGTTTGTAGGTATTCACGAGGATGTCGGAAATATCGGGGTCCTGCAGAAGCGGTTCCAGCGGTCCAAGTCCGAGCACCTCATCCTGGATCTCCGTAATCAGCCGCTCCCTTTCCCTCAGGTTGAGGGGCACCACCTTCTTTTCGTTATAGAGAATCCGCTCCACCAGCTTGCCGATCTCCTGGCGGAGTGTTTGCTTGTCGACGGAATCGAGAAGTGTGAGATCGACGGTATCCAGAAGACGGTCATGTATCCTCGTCTTCAGTTCGTAATATTCCTTGGTCGGCGTAAACCGGCTCGTTTCGCCCATTCCCATGGCTGTACCCGCGCTCTCACGGCTCAGAATCTTATTCAAACGGCCGCTATCGTCAGACATATCTATAAAACCTCCTGTAATTTCTTCTGCTCACCATTCTCATGACTCTGCCTCCAGAACCTGCCAACTAAAAAGGCCTTTCTTTTGCTTATTAATGTCGGTCTGCATGGTGCATTTCGAAGCCAGTTCCCTGATGTTTCGCGTAATTTCGGCCTTGTCAGCTACAGCGGCAAGCGTTTTCCCCTGGTTGATGGCCGATATGGTAGTCTGAAAATCGTTCGGAATCTGCCAGAAAATCCTCTTGTCGATCCCTTTCTCCGCTTCCTTGAGAGAGATGAGCGACTTCTTGTGATACCGGTTGACGATCACCTTGACGTTCTCGTCAGAGGGATATCCGAGCCTCTTAAAGGTGTCGAGAAGCCTCTTCACGTTGACGAGACAGGGAAGGCTTAATATGGAATTAATGAACACGGTGTCGGAAAGCTCGAGTACTTTCAGCGAGATCTCGTCAAGGGACTGTCCGCTGTCGATGACGATATAATCGAAATTTTTCTGCATAAGCACGAGGAGCTTATGGATAACGTCGGAATTTGCCGGATCCATTCCATCCAGCTGCGTCGGAGACGGAAGAAAATAAAGTCCTGAAGGATGTTTTGAAAGAATGCTCATTAAATATGTGGAATCCAGCCGCGTGATATTCTTTGCCACTTCCCCCCAGTTGAAGGCAGACTCTATGTCGAGAAAGAGCGGTATATCACCGAAGAGAAGGTTCAGGTCGATCAGGGCCACTGATTTTCGCGGCCCTTGCAGTTCGAGGAGGCTGGAGGCAAAATTGACCGCTATCGTGGTCGTCCCAATGCCGCCCTTACTGCCGACAATGCTTATGATTTTGCCCCTTTTTTTGCTTTTCTCCCTGAAGGCAGCATTTTTATTCCTCTCCCTGAATTTCGTCAGGGCCTGAACTACTTCTCCCCTTTCAACAGGCAATTGGAAAAACTCTCTTGCCCCTGACCGCATCGCCTGGAGAAGCACCTCGGGTTCGGTATGCGGCAATATAATAAAAACGTCTTTGACCGACCCTGAATTGAGAAGAGTGGTGGCGGTCTGGCAATCACTCCTGAAATCTTCACCCAGCGCGAGGATCAGGATATCGCAGTCTTCAATATCAGGCGAATTCTGGACAGAGAATCCCTGAACAGAGGATATGATATCCCTGATCTCGTTGCGCAGTTTTTCGTTATGTATCTTAAGCCACACTGAAACATT
>JAOUFP010000380.1 GCA_029858145.1 Nitrospirota bacterium
TTCTGCAGCATTCATTTGGTATATCCGCAGCAGACTTTCAATATGACGAACCCCGGCAAACAGACACAGCTTCTCATGGAAACTGGTTTTTTGCTAAACTGTTACAAACAGAAAACGGAGAAAGAGGGGGTAGGAAATGAATACTGCCGGAAATATTTCAAGAAACACAATTGCGATGGTTCTTGCAGGCGGCAAGGGAGAGAGGCTCAGCCCCATTACCCTGCGCAGATCGAAGCCCGCGGTCCCTTTTGGCGGCAAATATAAAATTATAGACTTTGTTTTGAGCAATATGTTCAACTCGGGCATCAAGAAAGTATACGTCCTTACCCAGTACCACGCCTATTCTTTAAATAAACACATCAAGGAATCATGGGCCCGATGGACCGGACTGGGAGAATATTACGATACGATATCCCCTGAGACGGGCAGTATGAGTGAGCAGTGGTTCAGGGGTACTGCTGATGCCATATATCAAAACCTCAGATTCATTAATTACTCCGGAGCTGACTTTGTGGTCATATTCGGAGGAGATCATATCTACAAGATGGACATCTCCCAGATGATGGAATACCACCGCATGAACAAAGCGGACCTTACCATCGCATCGCTGGATGTATCTCCCGAAGAGGCCACAAGGTTTGGAGTGCTTCATGTGGATGAGGATCTGCGGGTTACTTCATTTGTTGAGAAGCCCCAAAGTCCGCCCCTTGTTCCGGGGAGGAATACCTGTTTTGCATCAATGGGAAATTATATTTTTTCTACGAGAAAACTCGTTGAGGTCTTAAAGGAAGGGAAAAGGAATCACGACGACCTTGATTTCGGGAAGCACATAATTCCGATGATGCTTGAAAGAGGAGACAAGATTTTTGCATACAGTTTTTTTGATAATTACGTCCCGGGGATGGAGTCCAACGAACGGGGATACTGGAAAGATGTCGGTACGATAGACTCATATTACGAGGCAAATATGGATCTTATAAAAGCGAGTCCCCACCTGAATCTTTATAATTTAAATTGGCCTATTCTTACCAATCAGGGAAACCTTCCGCCTGCAAAAACCATTTTCGATGATGAAGGCCGCCGGGGGGCGAACATTGACAGCCTGGTTTGCGGAGGCTGCATAACCAGCGGAGGAACGGTGCGCAGATCAATCATTGGTCCCTGCGGCAAGGTGAGCAGCTACGCGGTCGTTGAGGATTCAATTTTGTTTGATAATGTTCAGGTCGGAAGAAACGCGAAGATCAAAAAAGCGATTATCGATGAAAACATCGTAATTCCTGAAGGTATGGAAATCGGGTATGACCACGAAGAAGACAAGTTAAGAGGCTGCATCGTCACTGAGTCCGGAGTTGTTGTAGTGGCAAAATAAATAGATAGCCGGCGATATCCCTGCGGTCTTGCCGCGGGGAATCTCCGATCTTCTCAGTCGATGACAGGCGATTTTTTTTCTGAAATTGCCTGTTTAAGAGTAAAGAGTTCCTCCTCCAGCGTTTTTATAATATGAAGATAGCACTGTGCAGGAAAAATGTAACAGGCATTCCGGGATATCCCGGTTTGAAACTCAGAACCCTCCCGGCATGACTGTGCCGCCTTTCTGATATCTGCAACGCCATTAAAAAGATCCGTTCTTAAATGCATTCAGTGGATGTGACAATAAATTAATAAACTTAGTAAATACTATACAAAGAATTAAATTTATTTAATCTGATTTTAACGAATTTTTAATTTATTAACTTTAAACTATGAAAAGTCACAAACTTCATTCACTCAAGATGGTTTTTAAGTTTATTAACTAAAAGCTTTACAAAATAGAAATAACCAAAGTGCGCAACGGACATCTTCAGAAATATTAGTTCCTTTGTCTTTCCGGCTATCACGAAGGAGGACTTGCGGGCATCTGAGAATCATAAATAATTGTCAACAAGTCGTCGTTGCAAGGGGCTGAATTTCCGAAGACCGATACCGCTGCAATCTGCGGTTCTTGTCAGGGGGGGTGATGCAGTAACAGATATAAGGATTTCCTCTTCAGAAAAGTGAACGTTTTTCTGGCATCGTATGAGAATACCACGGGCATGCCTGATGGTATTCTAAACTCTAATGAAACAAGGAGACGTTATGAAGAAGCAGTGGATCACTTATTTCGCCTTCGCAGCAATTCTGGTCTTTGCGATCATGGTATCGCCTGCCGGAGCTTTTGATCAGTATTCAACAAACAGAACATCGGGAAACTGTGCTGATTGTCATGGAAATTTCCGAGCCGCCGCCCCGTATATTTCCAATAGCGACGGGGTCGCCTGGAAAAACCCGGCAACCGGGGCAAACATGAATCTGCATGACGGGCATCGGGACTATATGCTCAGTTCAGACTGTAATGTCTGCCATTTGAGTTCGAGATTTCCGACCCAACTTTCGTCGTCAAATGGCGGCGCCGGATTTCCTGCGATCGGCTGCGTGGGATGCCACGCCGGCGATGGCCTGAGGGCGCACCATGTGAACAGCGGTGCTGCTCCAAGCGGTACGAGCAGCTATTGCTACGATTGCCATTCTCCGGCAACCCCGCCGGCCGAGAACGTCAAGCCGCCATACTATTTCACGCCTGACACGGCACATCCCAACAAACCAACGGACCCGTGCAATCTCAATGGAACAGAGAGCGCATTAGCCCCGGCCCTCGGCCTGGATAATAACGGCAATCTCCTGTACGATCAGAATGACACTGCCTGCGTAGCAGCGGCACCAAAGATCAGTGTGTCTCCGACAACGCTCAGTTTTGGCAATCAGGCGGTCAATGTCACATCCGCGTCACAGACAGTGACGATATCAAATACCGGCACCGCGAGCCTCAATGTGAGCGGTATCTCAAACAGCAATGCGACCGATTTCATAGTCACGGCACCGGCCACTCCCTTCAGTGTTGCCGCCGGCGGAAGCCAGACGTTTACCATGGCATTTAAGCCGGGCAGCACAGGAGCCAAGAGTACGAACGTAAGCATTACCAGCAATGGCGGTAATGCAACGGTGAGTGGCGCGGGGACAGGCGTCGCACCTGTACTGAATGTGTCACCCGCGACTCTTGCCTTCGGCAATCAGACGATTGGAACGACCTCTGCAGCGCGGACAGTGACGATATCGAACACCGGCACGGGCACCCTCAATGTT
>JAOUFP010000381.1 GCA_029858145.1 Nitrospirota bacterium
GGTGCTCGTCTCTCCTGACGGCAAGTTCGAGTACGAGGCAGCCCATGGCACGGTCATGCGCCACTATTACGAACACCTGAAAGGCAACCCGACGTCAACAAACTCGATCGCCTCCATATTCGCATGGACCGGGGCCCTCGCAAAGCGCGGGGATCTGGATGGTTCTGCTGAGGTGGTCAGCTTCTCCCGCAAGATCGAGCAGTCGGTCATCGAGACAGTCGAAAAGGGCATCATGACGAAGGACCTGATGCTCATCGCTGAACCGAAGGTCGATAGGTTTGCGCTTACCGAGGAGTTTATCGACGCTGTTGTGGAGAGGCTGAAGGAAAAAAAGATTTAGGCTGAGGATGAGGTCAAGGAAAAGATAAGGGAACTGTTACCCCAAAGATGCGATTACTTTATTATCCGCAGAGGCATAAACGCCTTTAAAGTCTTTTAATTTCAACAGGATACGACCATATGCCATAATGCAATTCTCATTCGCCCGCTGCATATTTTTTTGCTTGTCAGGAATTGATTATGGCATGTATAAGGTGTTGCTGCAAAATACTTCTCAGTCATCCATGCCCCTGCTGGATGGATTTTTGGGTTAACAACCGAACTATCCGAAATAGTCTTCTCTGTCTTAACCTTAACCTGCCTTATTCCTTCCCCTTGATCCACCAGTCGCTCTTATCCGAAAACCACCAGAGTGAGGAGTCTGTTTCGAGGATGGTCCTGGCCAGATCACGGGCAGTATCAGTTTTTAAACGCTTTAAAGCGTATTCGAGCCATTCATCCGCGTATTTGTTGCCGAGGTCCTTATATTCTTTCAGGGCGAGTATCATCTCAAGCTGGTCGGCGTCGCGTGCCAGCTTTGCCTCGAGCGTCTGACCTTCCGAAAACTCTGAAATCAACTCCTTCATTTCATTGCCGAAGGGCAGGGTTTCCGTGAGATCATCAACCGCCTTTTTTTCATAGGTTTTTACGTATTTTTTGTTTACATAATTGAGGTCCCCGGTGCGCGCCTCGGGAAGATCGTGGAAAAGGCACATCTTGATGATGCGGTCGGTGTCCGCGCCTTCAGCCAGATTGCCAAGTGCGTATCCGATGTAAACTGTCCTGAATATATGCTCTGCCACTGATTCAGCCCCTGAGCCGAGGAACTGAAACCCTGTCCTCGGTGTGCGCTTGAGCATGCCTGCCTCAAACAGAAAATTAGCTATTCTTTTCATAGGCTCTCCAAAAATGGTTTGATAATCAACTCCTGTGTAATTGTACAGAAAGTTCAATAATATTTCCCGGCATGAAAAGACTTTCATCAGGGGTTTGTAATCTGGTATGATTGTTTTGCGTTGCAAACGAGTCAACTCCCTGCATTTTCAGGACTTTTTATAATGATAAGAGGAGACAGGCCATGTCAGATTTGAAAAAGATGTACAAGACCATAATGGACGACAACTTCCCTGATGAAATGACGATCCGGTTCGGCGAACAGACGCTGTTGTACCGGAAAAGGGCGTGGAAAATACCTGATGAAAAATCAGGGGAGCTCGTTGAAAAAGGGCTCCGTTACGGTGAAAATCCGGATCAGCAGGCAGCACTGTTCGAGCTGGTGAACGGGAACCTGGTGCTGGGAGACTGCACGTTTATTGAGCCGGGTAATGGCCTTGTAAGCTCAATTACCGAGGACGACATGCTCCAGGCGGGCAAACACCCGGGTAAAACAAATCTGACAGATCTGGACAATGCATTGAATATATTGAAGTATCTTTTTGGCAGGCCGGCTGCTGCTATCATGAAGCATAACAATCCAAGCGGCGTTGCCTATGGGAATACTGTGGCAGAGGCATATGACAGGGCTAACATGGCCGACAGGATTGCTGCCTTTGGCGGATGTCTGGTGGTAAACAGAGCTATGGATAAGGCTACTGCGGAGATGGTAAATAATAATTACCTTGAAGTTGTCGGTGCTCCTGATTTTGAAGAAGGGGTCTTCGAGATCCTCGCAAGGAGGAAGAACCTCAGGATAGTGAGGATAAGCAGGATAGATCAACTTGAGAAATACCGGTCATCCCGGTTCGTTGACTTTAAATGTCTCATTGACGGGGGGATAATTGTCCAACAGTCCCCGGTCAACAGGATAAGGACAAAGGATGACTTTCTGCCTGCAAAGACCGTCTATAAAGGGAAAGAGTATAGTATCGAACGACAGCCGACGGAAAAGGATTATGAGGACATGCTTTTCGGATGGAATGTTGAGCAGGGCATTACGTCAAATTCCGTCATTTACGTAAAGGATGGGGTAACGGTCGGAATCGGGACCGGGGAGCAGGACCGTGTCGGTGTTGCAGAGATCGCGATTTTCAAGGCGTATACGAAATATGCTGATGCCCTCTGCTTTAAAAAATACGGGGTGCCGTATAAAACGTTTGAGCTGGAAGCCTCTCAGGGCAGGAGGGATATTGCCGGATTGCGTGAGATCGATGAAATGACGAAAAAAGAAAAGGGCGGTCTCTCAGGGGCGACTATGGTCTCTGATGCGTTCTTCCCTTTCAGGGACGGTGTGGATGTCGGGATCAAGGAGGGTATTGCCGCGATTGTTCATCCGGGCGGGTCGGAAAGAGATTTTGAGTCAATAGAGGCCTGTAATCAGGCGGATCCTAAGGTAACAATGGTATTTACCGGTCAAAGGGCCTTCAGGCACTGACCTTTTCCTCTGATTTTTCAGTGCTGCCGCCCGGTTTATTTATTTTGAAAAAGGGCGGTTTGCTCTGTACTTAAAATATTGAGAAATGGTATACTTTAAACTTCCTGAATGGTAAAAGTTTTTGGGTGGTTGTATTTCGTAAAAACTGCTCATAAAAAACTTGACAAGAAGAATTTTCTCTGGTAAAGTTGTAAGGTTTTTTCCCAGAGTATAGAAAACTATTTGATTTTTTAATTTTTTGGAGGAAAAGTGCCGACAATAGCACAGCTGGTAAAGCAGGGTCGCAAGAGTTTGGTAAGAAAGACGAAGTGTCCTGCGTTGAAGTCATGTCCCCAGAAAAGGGGAGTTTGCATCAGGGTCTACACTACTACACCGAAGAAGCCGAACTCGGCTTTGAGGAAGGTTGCAAGGGTAAGACTTACCAACGCAATGGAAGTTACTGCATATATCCCCGGCGTAGGGCA
>JAOUFP010000024.1 GCA_029858145.1 Nitrospirota bacterium
TACTCTGTGTAATCGCCTTTTCCCCGCGTGTTCAAAAAAGCCCGCGTACCCCGAGGCGCCGTTTGACGGAGACAGCATCAGAATAGAAGCGGCGGCCATCCCCGAAAAGAAGCCCGTATTTTTCACATATTCAGAAGGCAGGATGAGGATTAATTTTTTTCTGCTCAAACGAGACGGGGAAATAGACTCCTATTTTGACGCCTGCGGCAAGTGCTATCCGCAAAAACTGGGGTTCAGACTCGAAGACGATCATGTTGTCTGCAGGGCGTGTAATGTGCGTTATCATGTCGATGATTTGAAAGAAGGGATAGGAAGCTGTTATCCTATTAGACTCAAAGGCAGAGTTGAAGGGAGCACCTTTGTTATCGGGAAAAAAGATATCCTGAAGGGGAAAAAATTATTTTAGCATATGCGGTCTGAGGTGAAAAATGGGTCTTTTTGACAGGCTGAAGCAGGGACTAAGCAAAACAAGACAGGGTTTCGTAGAAAAAGTCGAGACTATATTCAAAAACCGTACCGTTGATCCCGAAACACTTGAAGAACTCGAGGAAACACTCATACTTTCCGACCTGGGAGCGACTACCGCTTCGGAGATCGTTGAGCATCTGAGAAAAAAATCCGGCAGCGGCAGTATTCAGGGGGCAGGATCTGTCAGAGAATTTCTCAAAAAAGAGATGGTCTCGATGCTCGGCAGATCACACCCTCTCGTTCCTTTCGGGGAAAAACCTTTTGTGATACTGACCGTGGGCGTTAACGGCGCCGGAAAAACCACTACTATCGGAAAACTGGCGAGCAGATTCAGAGACCAGGGGCACTCAGTCCTTCTTGCGGCCGCTGATACCTTCAGGGCTGCCGCGATAGAGCAGCTCGAGATTTGGGCACGAAGAAGCAGCGCGCAGATCGTCAAGCACCAGAGCGGTTCCGATCCTTCGGCAGTCGTATTTGATGCGATCGAGGCTGCCCGCGCGAGAAACATTGATATCGTGATAATCGATACCGCCGGTCGTCTCCATACCAAGAGTCCTCTCATGGAAGAACTGAAGAAGGTGAAGCGCGTCTGTGAAAAAGCGATGCCGGGCGCTCCCCATGAAATACTCCTCGTCATCGACGCAACGAACGGACAGAACGCACTGGCGCAGGCAAAGATATTCAATGAAGCGGTGGGGATCACGGGCATAGCGCTCACAAAGCTCGACGGGACCGCAAAAGGGGGGATCATTTTTGCCATAAAAAAAGAGTTTAACATCCCGGTAAAACTCATAGGCGTCGGAGAGGGAATCGAAGACCTGCAGGATTTCGCAACCGACGATTTCGTAAAAGCTCTTTTCGATTAAGGACCGCTTCTCTCCGCACAGAGGATTTCAGAAAAAAATGAATCGTTATGAGCTGATCGACATATCAGGAGACGCGGGCGTCAGGGCCTTCGGCAAGGATCTGGGCGATCTTTTCCTGAACGCTGCCGCAGGCATGTACAGCCTTATCACTGACCCCGAAAGCGTAACCCCCCGAAAAAGCCTGGAGATCAAAGCCGCGGGTGAATCCCCGGAGGGGCTTCTTGTTTCCTGGCTGAACGAGCTCATTTTTCATTTCGATGCCTATGGATTCATCGGAAAAGAGATCCGTATCCACGAACTGCATGATACGCTCCTGAGGGCTACCGTGACCGGAGAGGACTTCGATTCTGAAAGGCACGGCGGAGGCTTATTGATTAAAGCTGCAACATATCATAAACTTAAAATTGAGAGGAGAGAGGATCACTGGGAAGCAGATGTCATCTTCGACATCTGAAAGGACAAAGCGGGGACAGCAGGAGGCGGAATCCGGGAACGTACCCTCCCGGTTCTTTGTTCCAGGAGTTCACGTTTCGCATCTGAAGCGAAATAACGCCATCCCTTCCGGGAATTATCGCGAACGCGGATGATGCCCATTCATGCAATTCTCAATGCCCGGGGAATGACAACCGAAGCAGGAGGTGAATTATGTCTCTCGAAAAGCTCAGAAGGATAGATGAAACAAGGCTGGAGGTCCCGGTGGACTACAAACAGGGCATGCGCGTTCCCGGCATTATTTACGCGGACAGCACCCTGGAAAAGGAACTCGAAATACAGTCAATTGAGCAGGTGGCAAATGTCGCGGCGCTGCCCGGCATAGTCAAGGCATCTCTTGCCATGCCCGATATCCATACCGGATACGGTTTCACTATCGGAGGCGTCGCGGCCTTTGATCTGAAAACCGGGATCATCTCGCCGGGTGGTGTCGGCTACGACATCAATTGAGGAGTAAGGCTCCTCAGGAGCAACCTTACAAAACAGGAGGTGCTCCCGAGGATAAAGGACCTCGTCGAGGTCCTCTACAATGAAATCCCCGCCGGTGTCGGCTCAAAGGGCAAAATCCGTCTCGGTCCCGATGAGGAGAGAAGGCTGCTCACCAAAGGGGCCCGTTGGGCGGTTGAGAACGGTTTCGGCGAGGAAGCAGACATAGAGAGAATCGAATCCGGCGGCATGATCGAAGGCGCTGATCCTTCCCTCATCAGCGCCAAGGCCTACGAACGCGGCAGGGCACAGCAGGGGACACTCGGTTCAGGAAACCATTTTCTGGAAATTCAATATGTGGACGAGATTTATGACGAAGGCGCGGCAAACAGTCTCGGGCTTTTCGAAGGGCAAATGACGGTCATGATCCATACAGGGTCGCGCGGGTTCGGACATCAGGTATGCACTGATTTTCTGGAAGTGATGGAGCGGGCTGCCAGCAAGTACCGGATCGAGTTGTACGACAGGGAACTGGCCTGCGCTCCCTTCAACAGTCCCGAGGCACAGGATTACCTGGGTGCGATGCGCTGCGCCGCAAATTACGCCTGGGCAAACAGGCAGTGCATCATGCACTGGACCAGGGAAGCCCTCATGAAAACCCTGCATTCATCTCCGGGAGCCCTAGGGCTGAGCCTCATCTATGATGTCGCGCATAATATCGCCAAAGTTGAAGACCATGTCGTAGGGGGAATCAGGAAAAAACTGGTCGTACACCGGAAAGGGGCCACGCGCGCTTTTCCGCCGGGTCATCCTGAGCTTCCCGTAATATACCGGCACACAGGTCAGCCGGTCCTTATACCGGGAGATATGGGAAGGGCTTCCTTTGTGCTGCTCGGGACGGAAAAGGCGATGCAGGAGACCTTCGGTTCAACCTGTCATGGGGCGGGGAGGGTAATGTCAAGACATCAGGCGATACGAAAAGCGAAAGGACGCTCCATCTGGCGTGAAATGCAGGATAAAGGTATAATTGTCAGGTCTGCCGGGAGAGGAACACTCGCGGAAGAGATGAGCGAGGCATATAAAGACATCTCCGATGTCGTGGACGTTGTTCACAAGGCGGGCATTTCGAAAAAAGTCGCGCGGCTGCGTCCCCTGGGCGTGGTGAAAGGATAATAAAACAGGGTTGAACAAGAACAGGCTCAGAATCGGGAAGATACCCTTCGCGAACCTTTTTCCTATTTTTTACATGCTTGAGAAGGAAGCCGACCTGTCGGGATATGAATTTATAGAAGGGGTACCCTCCGACCTCAACAGGCAGATACGCCAGGGCTTAATCGATGTCAGTCCCTCATCCTCGATCGAATATCTGCGTCACCCGGACAAGTATGCGCTCATCGAAAATCATTCCATAAGTTCCAGTGGACCTGTGGGGAGCATCCTCCTGTTCGGCAAACAGCCCATAGAAACGCTTGACGGTCTTTCAATACTCACCTCGTCTCAGTCAGAAACGTCGGTCGCATTGATACGTATCGTTCTGAAAAAATTCTATGAACTGCAGTGCACTTTTCAGTCTTCGAACCTTTCGTTGAAAGACGCTCTCAGATCAGGCAGCGCGTACCTGCTGATCGGAGACGAAGCTCTCCGGGAGGCCCTGAAGTGGCCGGGCCTCTACATATATGATATCGGTGAATTATGGTACAAACAAACCGGCCTTCCGTTCACCTTTGCCCTGTGGATTGCACGCAGGGATTGCTGCAGGGGGAAAAACGAATTATTCAGAAAATTCGTGGATGACCTGAACAGGGCAAAGATTTCTGCATTGAAAAATCTCGATGCTGTCGCGGCATCATGCCCCTTCAGAGACATGCTGTCCGATGAAGACCTTGTCTCTTACTGGAAGGGAATATCCTTTGATTTCACCGATGAACACAGAAAAGGGCTCGAGCTCTTCCGGGCATACGCGGAAGAACTCGGACTGTTATAGCCCCAGGACCTCCTTAAAAAAGAAAGCACTTCCTCAAAATAGAAAGTACTTTTTCTTCTAAGCTCTTGATTTCTCAACATTTCCCCGGTGGCACAGATATTGAACTTATCCGCTGGTTAGTTCAGTAATACTTAAGGGGAAAGGAGGTGAAGAGAGATGAAAAAAACAATAGCAATCGTGCTTTCATTAGTACTCATGTTCGCTTTTACCGCAGTGACCTTTGCAACAGAAAAGGCAGCGGCTCCTGTGGAAAAGAAAGAGACAACTCCTGCTGAGAAGAAGGAGGCAGCTCCCGAAAAGAAGGCAGCAAAGAAGCAGGTTACCGGTGAAGTTACGGCAATCGACGCAAAGGCTAATACGCTTACCGTAAAGGGCAAAAAAGGCGATGTCACCGTTTCAACCACTGACAAGACCAAGGTAGTAGCCGGCAAAGATGCAAAGACCCTCGCAGACGTTAAGACAGGCGATAAGGTCACGGTAAAATATACCGAGGCTGAAGGCAAGAACGTTGCAACCAAGATTGCAATAATGGCTGCACCTGCAAAGAAAGAGACAGTCGCTGCAGCACCTGTTAAGAAGTAGGAAGTTGGCATTTCATGCACTTTGAACACCTCCTTTCGGGTTGCGATATACCCTGAAGGAGGTGTTTCAGTAATGAACACGAACATAACGGACATTATATATAGAGAGGAGAATTACCCGATGAAACAGCTATCGCGATACATAATGATGAGCTTGTTCACCGTATTGTTGGTTGCCGGCTGTTCAAGGCAGCCCCTCGAGGAGATAAATGCCGCAAGGTCGGCTGTTGATTCCATCATCTCGGAAGGTGCTGAAAAGTATCTGCCGGAAGACGCAAAAAAGATAAATGATGCCTTAGATAAGGCTATGGATGAAGTGAAGACACAGGACGCCAAAATATTCAAGAACTTTGACAAGGCAAAGGGAATGCTCTCAGCCGTTAAGTCAGAAGCAGTTGCGATCGATGCAAAACTGACGATCAAAAAGGAAGAAGTGAAAAAAGACGCGATCGGCGCGATAGAAGAAGCTAAAAATGCCATGGATGCGATGAAGGCACATCTTGAGAAGGCTTCCAGCCGGAAAGGCTCAAAAGCGGCCATTGAAACTATCGTCGCGGAAGTGAAAAATCTCGAAAATGCTTTTAAAGAACTTCAGGCACTGATTGACAGAGAAGACTACCTCTCCGCAATTTTCCAGGCAGGAGAAATACGAAACAAGTCTTCCGAGCTGTCAATTTTTATACAACAGGCACATACAAAAACAGAAAAAAAGAAAAAATAGCTGTTTTCTTTCGAAGATTTTCTGAAGAAACAGAAGGCAGGTATGTTTAACCATGACCTGCCTTCTGTTTTCCTTAAGATTTATGTATCACCTGCGATGCAATTATCCCGGTCCGGTGGTGCAATTTTCGGTGATGATTCAAATAATTGACATGTATCAGTTTGTTCCCTGTACAATTAAGCATGCGGTTCAATAGGAATATACTCAAGGACTATTTCCTCAGGCTCTCTCTCAACCAGAAACTGGTGGCGATGATGCTTCTGCTGAGCCTGAGCATCATTACCGTATTCGTCGTACTCTATTCGAGCGCTGAACAGGCCATCTTCAGGGAATTCGAAGCCCGCACGACAGAGCTTTCAAAGACGATACAGATTGCCGTTGAAGAAGTCACCAGCAACGGCTCCACTGACGTAAAACGGCTCGAAAACTACCTGAAGAAGCTGAACACAAAAGGGGTACAGGAGATTTCCGTCATCAGCAATTCAGACAGGATCATTTCCAGTACCAATCCGAAAAAAGTCGGGAAATGGCTGACGACGAAAAAGAAAGAATTAATTTTTAAGGCTCAACTGGGAGAGACGGTCACCGGGGAAGGCCATTCCTATGATGTGATCATCCCCGTCGTCGTAGGCGACAAAAAATATGGGTTTATAAACCTGACAATAAACACGGAAGATTTCACGAATCTCATGAGAGAAAGGCTCATGCAGCGAATTATCGCCGCGATGTTCGTGTTCGCGATCGGAACGCTGCTTATCGTATATCTTGCGAAACGGTATACCAAACCCATAGAAGAAGTGGTTGGCGCGGCAAGGATGGTTGCAGGAGGAAATCTCGACCATGAACTGAGGACTGACCGGAAAGATGAAATAGGCGAGCTGACCCAGAGTTTTAACTATATGGTCAGCAAATTGAGGGAGGAGAGGGTACTTGAGGACAAGCTCAGAAAGGCAGAACATCTTGCGGGCATAGGGCAGTTCTCAAGGAGCATTGCCCACGAAATAAGAAACCCTCTCAATTTCATCAACCTGTCCATAGATCTCATAAAAGAAAAGTATACCCCCTGCAACGGAGAAGGGAAAGAGAACTTCGATTCACTGATAGTGAATATAAAAAACGAGATCCAGCGGGTGAGCAGGTTTGCTGAAAGCTTTCTCGAATATGGCAGACCGCTTGAAATCAACACCAGACCGACTGATATCATCAGGCTGATCGAGGATGTCCTTGAACTGGTTCAGGCAAAGGCACAGAAAGAAGACATAATCATAGAGCGTCACTTTGAGAAACTGCCTGACCTCTCCCTTGACCCTGATCTTATAAAGACCTGCCTCTATAACATCATTCTGAATGCCTTCCAGGCGATGCCCGGGGGAGGCAAGCTTGTTATAAAGGTAACAATGATTGATAAAAGATGTTTGATATCGGTCGGGGACACGGGAGAAGGCATCTCTGAAGATAAGCTGTCAAGGATATTCGATCCCTTCTTCACCACAAAGACCGGCGGGCTTGGGCTCGGGCTTGCCCTGACCAAACGTGTCATGGAAGAACACAAGGGAAAGGTCGATATAAAGAGCACAGAGGGTGTTGGAACGACCGTAGCATTATATCTGCCTGTGAAAAAGGAGAACTGAAATGCCTGTCATTCTCGTTGTCGATGATGAACCTTTGCAGAGGGATATTCTCAAGACAATCCTTGATGACGCCGGGTACGAGACCTATACCGCCGCTTCCGGCGAGGAAGCGTTGAAAATCCTGAAAAAATACCACCCGGACGTACTGCTGACCGATCTGAAGATGGATGGCATGGACGGGATCGAACTGATCGAGTCAATACCTGACGATGCGTTCACTCCGACAACGATCATCATGACCGCCCACGGCACGATAACCTCTGCCGTTGAAGCGATGAAAAAGGGGGCCTTCGATTACCTCACGAAACCCCTGAACAAGGACTCCCTGCTTCTGACAATCCAAAGGGCTGTTGAACGCACTGAACTCATGAAAGAAAACCGTCAGCTTCAGAAGGAACTCTTCGAACGGTTCAAGATAGAAGGCATTGTCGGAAAATCCGAAAAAATGAGAGAAGCCCTCGATATACTGAAGAAAATCTCCGGCAGTCCGGCTACGGTCCTCATCTTCGGAGAGAGCGGAACCGGAAAGGAGCTCGTCGCCAAGGCAATCCATTACAACAGTCCGCGGCGCACAAAGCCCTTCACCGCCTTGAACTGCGCCGCCATCCCGGAGAACCTTTTTGAGAGCGAACTTTTCGGATATGAGCCAGGTGCATTCACCGGCGCCGCGTCGAGGAGGATCGGACTCATCGAGGCGACTAACAGCGGGACTCTCTTCCTTGACGAAATCGGTGACCTGCCCCTGATGATGCAGTCCAAACTTCTCAGGGTACTGCAGGACAGGGAAATCAGGAGACTCGGGGGGAAGGAATCAATCAAGGTTGATATCAGGGTCATAACGGCAACAAACAAAGACCTTGAAAAAGAGCTCTTAAAGGGCTCATTCAGGGAGGATCTCTACTACAGGCTGAAGGTCGTTACAATCGAATTGCCGCCTCTGCGCAGCAGAAAAGAGGATATCCCTGACCTTTCGCTCTTTTTCATGAACAAATACAACATCGAATTCGGCAAACGGGTGAAGTCCCTGGAAGCCGCCGCCCTTCAGGCCCTCACAGAATACAGCTGGCCCGGAAACATACGGCAGCTCGAATCCGTCATTGAAAGGGCAGTACTGATGAGCGATTCGGGCGTCATAACCCTTAAGGACATCAAGAGCGAACTCAGGACCTCACCGCCTGTTTCCACAACCGGCTTTGATCTGCCTGACGAGGGCATCAACTTCGAGGAGGTGGAGAAAGAGCTCCTGAAAAAGGCGATGACAAAGGCCAATGGTGTCGTTGCAAAGGCTGCCAAACTGCTCGGCATGAGCTACAAGACGTTCTGGTACCGGTGGGAAAAACTCACTGAGGAAAATCCGTCCGCGAAAAAAACAGAAGCGGAGTAAAAAGGGGCGAACATCCCTAATCCACTTTATTCATAAAATAATGATGTATTCCAAAGGCAGGAGAAGGCATTGGCGCTCCTTCCCGCTTTGCTCCGGGGCATATTCCTCCTGATATTCATAGAAACAGTCTGTCGGACTATCAGAAAATGAAACCGCACTCAATGCCTTCTCCTGCCTCGTGGTTTGATTACCACCAGAAAGATTTATGAATAATTCAGGTTAAGGGATTTCAGGGAATTTTATGGATATCTCTTCACCGCTCAGAGCCTCGGCAAGAAATATCCTGAGACTTCTCTTTTCGTCATCGCTCAGCCCGAGTGGTTTGAGTACCTTGTTGCCTTCCCCTCCTCCCCTGTCGAAAAAATCTATTACCTCGTCAAGCGTCTCGAAAACCCCGTTATGCATATAGGGAGCGGTCTTTGAGATCTCTCGCAGTGTCGGGGTCCTGAATGCCTTCCAGTCATTTTTGTCTTTTGTGATAAGGTATCTCCCGGGGTCCTCGCTGAGGTTTCTGTAGTCGTCATAATGGTATACCTTCGCTACGAATCTCATGGTGGTAATGACCCGCGGATCGTTCTGCAGCTTTGGATTTTCAGGAACGTTCAGAGCGTGGAACCTGCTGTCATCCAGATTGACTCCGTAATGGCATTCAACACACTTCCCCTTTCCGGTGAAAATTTCCATTCCCTTCAGGGCATCTCCGGAAAGCGCATCTTTTTTGCCCTTTAAATACAGGTCAATCGGTGCATTTTTCGATATCAACGTCCTTTCGAACGAGGCGATCGCCATCGCGATCCTCTCTCTCGTGACCTCGCCATTAAACACCTTGCTGAAGTCCTCGACATAACCCGGCACCTGGCGGATATGCTCTTCGAGATAGTCGAGATTTTTATTCATTTCGAAAGCGGACATCATCGGGAAAAGGGCCTGGTCTTCGAGCGTCTCTGCCCTGCCGTCGTGGAAGAGATGTTGCTGAAATGCCACATTGACAAGTGTCTGTGAGTTTCGCCAGTTTCTTGTCGTCGGATAGCTCATCGATATGTCCTGGCCATCCGCGAAGCCGAGCTCGGGAATGTGACAGGTCGCGCAGCTCATGGTGCCGTCGCCTGAAAGCCTCCTGTCAAAGAACAGCTTCTTTCCGAGTTCTATCTTTTCGGGGGCCTGCGGGTTCATTTCGGGTACCGTAACAGACTTGAAGGGCTCCAGATGCCCTGCATGAGCGAACGCGCCCCGCAGACAGATTGTTATGATTACGGCGGCAATAGAAGCATAGAGGGTGATAAGGCGCCTTCTCCTGTCATTCCCGCTTGTCGGGAATCTTTCCTCTCCTGAAAGATTGCGGACAAGCCGCAATGACAAAATCGGGCTTGCCGAGGTAATCTTGGCCGGGGATGCTTGACTCCTCGACCCCTTGAACCCTCTATTATTGTTTCGCATTTTTCAGCTCCTCTTCGATGATCTTCTTAAGATACTCATAGGGCCGTTCACCGATCACCATCCGTCCATTGATAAAAAACGTCGGCGTATTGTACAAGTCGAGTTCAACGGCGAGTTTCTTGTCTCTCTCGATGCGGGCGGCATGTTTCCTGCCGTCGACAGACTCGGTGAAGGCTTTTACGTCAAGCCCTATCTCTTTGGCGTACTTTATGAGGCTTTCCCTGTCGAGTTTCGGTGAATTCTTAATGAGCACGTCGTGCATCTCCCAGTATTTGCCCTGATCACCGGCTGCAAGCGAAGCCTCAGCGGCTATATGGGAGAAATCCCGGTATTTATAGGGATAGTTCTTGATGACAAGTCTGACCTTGCCTTTGAATGTTTCCATGATTTTTTTTACGACCGGACCGGCCGCTACACAGTGAGGTCACTGAAAATCAATGAATTCAATAACAGTGACCAGAGCGTTATCAGGTCCATACGAAGGAGAATCTCCAACAGGGACAACAAATCTTTTCTCTGCCGCGTAAGAAACGGCTGCAACCAGGAGCAGAAGTAAAATCATCAGTTTCTTCATAAAATCACTCCTTTTCAAAGGATTGAACTATTCTGGCCCTGTGTGCTTATACCCTGTCATTCAAAAAACATGAAAATCATCAAGGTATCATGGCCAGAGAAGATACCTTTATCAGCGATCGGCATTCTCACCAAAGTATATCACATAAATCCGTTCACGCCACCTTGTAACAAAACGCTTTGAGATATCTTGCCTCCTGAATAAAGGTGCCATTTTTTGTCTAAGCTAGTTTGCTAAAAAAGGCATTTTTTAAAATCATATCTGAATTTTCTGCTGATAATTGTCTTTATGCGCAGTAATTACGGTAATTCCTGCTAATTGTGTAAAATAACTCATAAAACAATGTGTAAAATAACACTTTTCCCTTGACAATATACTTGCAATTAGTGAGAATAGACTAATTTCTCAGAGGGGGAAAGGGAATATCAAAAAGTTACTCACATCCAGATTTGTCCTGATGCAGTTAACCTTGCTGGCCTTTTTTATTATATTTTCATTATTCCTTCCTGAAACCAGTCCGGCAAAACTTTCCGGTGAATGCTACAAATGCCATACCATGCACGACAGCCAGGATGGCAGTAAGATAGCTCGAGATGGCACTGCTATTGGGTGGGACGGCAACAATATCACAGGCGGCAGTAATCAGGGCCCCATGAATTTTCTGTTAATTACAAACTGCGTGGGATGCCACACATCAAAAACCAATGATGAAACAATACATGATCCAGGGGGCTTGAATATACCCATAGTATTTAATACAGGTGGTTATCCTACTACTAACGCTCTGGCAGGGGGAAATTTTTTCTGGACTTCGCAGGGTTCTACTTATGATGCGTACGGACATAATGTCTATGGCATTGCCGCTAAGGACACCATGCTGACCGTTGCACCCGGCAGACAAGGGGGAACTTGCGGATCAAACAGCTGTCACTATAGCCTTGCCAATGCCCCTCTCGCACAATACGATAATAAGGCCGGGTGCCAGGGATGCCATGTCTATACTTCTCACCACAAAAATAAAGGATGGTATCGCTTTTTGAAAGGCCATTCAGACCCCCCCTTCGATCCTGGCACGGAGAATAACGGTGATTATGTAATAGGGAAAGGTGATACGGATTGGGAAAAAACCAAGGGGTCAGAGGACCATAACTGGTACAAGGGCACTTCGGTTCCATATAAATCGCCCGGATCCTCAACACATGCGCTCGAGACATATAAGACAATCACCTCATTCTGCTCCGGTTGTCATGGCATATTTCACAACCAAGATACAATAAGTGGAACTGTGTACGCATCGCCCTGGAAGAGACATCCGACCGACATATTACTTCCAACCACAGGTGAATATTCCGCCTATAAACCTGCCGACGTGGGCGGATACAGTGTTGAGGCGCCTGTTGCCTGGCTGGATCCTCTTAATCCACAAGCAGGTCAAGCTGTTGTCATGTGCCTATCATGTCACAGGCCGCACGGCTCTCCTTATCCGGACATGTTGAGATGGGATTACAGCACTATGATTGCCGGCGATGACACCAAATCCGGCGGTTGTTTCACGTGTCACACAATTAAGAATGATGCACCTTAGCCTTTAAGGATTGAAAGATTAACATATATCCTTCATAAAAGAGATTATCATGAGTTGCAACAGATTAAAAGGAAAGAAACTCATAATCTGCTATGCAATTTTTACTGCTGTTGTTCTTATTAATTCCCCGTCGCCTCTATCGGCCACAGTCACCGGCGTCTGTTCAAACTGCCATACGATGCATAATAGTCAGAATGGCTCTCAGGTTGCGAGAAGCGGCACAGGTGTCGGCTGGGACGGAAGTAGCGTACTGACAGGCGGAAGTCTTTCGGGCCCGCTGAATCAGCTTTTGGTTACAAACTGCGTGGGATGCCACACATCGACGACCAATTTTACTATCATAAATTTTGGTGGCAGTAAGATACCCATTGTATTCAATACAGAGGGCTATCCTTCTGATGCCCTTGCAGGGGGAAATTTTTACTGGGTTTCGCAGAGGACAGTAGATTTAAAATATAACGCATATGGGCATAATGTTTACGGAATAGCTGGCTCTGACACCCTGACCCAGGCACCCGGTAAACTGCCAGGCTGTGGAACCTCAGGTAGTTGTCACATGACCCTTGCCGCTGCACCTTCAACTTCAGGTCTTTGGAACAATTATAACAGGGGTGGATGCCAGGGATGCCATGTCTATACCTCTCATCACAAAGACAGAGGCTGGTATCGCTTTTTAAAAGGACATGATGGATTAAATAAGGATTTTTCGTCTGGTGATGATAGCGACTACGTGATTGGCAAAGGCGATACGGATTGGGAAAAAACCAAGAGTTCAGCGGATCACAACTGGTATAAGGGGACAAATACTCAATATGTTAGCAACGGCAGCGCTCTCAAGACTTATCAAACAATCACCTCATTCTGCGCCGGCTGTCACAGCAGGTTTCACAATACACTTGACATAGCTAGAGGTGGTGGCCCCAACTACGCTTCTCCGTGGCTGAGGCATCCGACAGATATTTTACTTTACAATAAAGGCGGTGAATATACGGCGTATGATACTGTAAATGCATACAGCACTGAAGCTCCAGTTGCCTGGACTAATCCTGATAGTCCATCAAAGGAAACCGCTGTTGTTATGTGTCTTTCGTGCCATAGGCCGCACGGAAGCGACCAGCCTGATATGTTGAGATGGGATTACGCGACTATGATTGTTGGCGATGACACAAAATCCGGCGGGTGTTTTACATGTCACACAAGTAAAAATGATGCTCTTTAGGATTTAACTGAATTTA
>JAOUFP010000382.1 GCA_029858145.1 Nitrospirota bacterium
TGTCCATGCGCGGTATCAATTACCAGGACGTCTACTCCGGCATTAAGGAGAAGTTCAGCCCTGTGTATTGTATCCCCGCCTGTCCCGATGGCAGCACCAACCATGAGTCTTCCGAGTTTGTCCTTGCAGGAAATGGGATATTTCTTTCGTTTTTCGATGTCCTTGATCGTGATGAGCCCCTTCAGGTTAAAGTCCTTATCAACTATCGGAAGTTTTTCAATTTTGTATTTGTTTAAATGCCCTTTTGCCTCATCCAGAGTTGTTCCGACAGGCGCGGTGATAAGGCGGTTTTTTGTCATGACTTCAGAAACTTTCTTGTTCATCTTTGTCTCGAACCTCAAGTCCCTGTTGGTGAGTATGCCCGTTAGTTTCCCACTGACAGTTACCGGGACGCCTGAGATACGGTATCTTTCCATCAGACCCATTGCTTCTGAAATAAAAGCATCAGGCGATACGGTTATCGGATCGATTATCATGCCGCTTTCTGATTTTTTCACCTTGTCGATCTCAAGGGCCTGTTTTTGGGGTGACATAGCACGGTGAATAATACCGATACCTCCCTCTCTTGCGATGGCAATGGCAAGTGCAGCCTCTGTTACGGTATCCATTGCTGAGCTGAGAAGAGGCACATTCAGCTTTATTTTTTTTGTCAGATTTGTTTGAAGATCGACGTCTTTCGGAAGCACATCTGATTTTGCGGGAAGTAATAGTACGTCATCAAAAGTTAAACCGAACTGGATATTTTCAGACATCTGGTTCTCCTGAAATTTTCAGAAATTTTACCATGTTGCAATTCAAGAAAGCAATGTGACTCATTTTGTTCTTGACAGTCATAGTTGCTTATAATATATTTTGCTTAAGTGTTCTAAACGGACGATTGAAGACTTATCGCTGTTGATGAAGACTATTTTTGCATGATAAAACGTAAACCGCTATAAATTTGATATCACCGAAGTTGTTTCCGTTTAGAGGGGAAACGTATTTGAATACGAAAGGGGGTGAAACAATGCGTATAACAATGTTCCTTTTAACGCTGCTTATAGCAGTGGCATTTGTGGGGAGTGCTTTTGCGGTTCCTCCTGGGAAAACCGTTGAATATGAAGGCGGCGGTCTCGGGAAAGTCGTATTTGACGGAAAGGCCCATGCTGACAAGGGCCTGAAGTGCAATGACTGCCATACCAAGATATTCCAGATGAAGAAAGGCGCAAAGATCACGATGGCTGATATGAATGCAGGTCAGAACTGCGGTACCTGCCATAACGGTGAAAAGTCCTTCAAGTCAAGTGATGCAGCTAACTGTGGAAAGTGCCACAAGAAATAACCAAAAAAGTTGAATAAAAAAGCCCCGCACTGTGCGGGGCTTTTTTTTATTTATGATGTAAGATTATATTCTCGTAAGCCAGGATTCGTACTTCTTGTTTTTCCCTTTGACAATATCGAAGAAGATCTTTTGCAGCTTCTCTGTTATTCTTCCGCGTTTGCCTGTGCCGATCTTTCTGCCGTCTAATTCCCTGATCGGAGTGATCTCAGCAGCAGTGCCGGTAAAGAATGCCTCATCAGCGATATAGACCTCATCTCGGGTAAAGCGTTTTTCTCTTAGAGGCATTTTGATGTCTTTTGCGATTTGTATGATGCTATCTCTTGTTATTCCCTCGAGTATGGAAGTTAAAGGGGTTGTTTTGAGCACATTGTTTCTTACAATGAAGATATTTTCGCCACTCCCTTCGGAAACATACCCGTCTGTGTCGAGTAAGAGCGCTTCATCGAATCCGCCTGTTATCGCCTCTTTTTTAGCTATCTGAGAGTTGACGTAATATCCGCAGGCTTTGGCCATGGTCATGGTTGAACCTATATGGTGTCTGGCGAAGGATGAGACCTTTACCCGAATGCCCTTTTCAAGAGCTTCGTCGCCCAGATAGGTCCCCCAGGGCCAGGCTGATATCGATACATTCACCGGATTACCCTTAGGGTATAGTCCCATGGCGCCATAACCGATATAGACAAGAGGACGTATATAACATTCTTTGAGTTTATTGACCTTGACGGTTTTGATTATCGCGGCCTTTATTTCCGCCTTTGAAAAAGGAATTTCAAGCATGAATATGGCTGCTGATGCGAAAAGCCTGTCTACATGTTCATCCAGCCGGAAGATGGCAGGGCCTTTCTCTGTCTTATAGCAGCGTATACCTTCAAAAGCCCCAAGTCCGTAATGAAGCGTGTGGGTAAGAACGTGGACCTTTGCATCATCCCAGTCTACGAGCTTACCGTCCATCCATATTTTATCAGTTTTGTTTAGCATAGTGGGATATTTAACCAATATATCACTCTGTCTGTCAACAGAAATTGGCTGAAAAATCTCTTTTTGGAAGAACGATTCACATTTTTTCCGGAGAGGTGACACCGAGTATGCCGAGCGCGTCTTTCAAGACTATTCTTATCGCCTGACAAAGGGCCAGTCTTGCCTTTGCCGTATCGAGGTCCTCCGTTATCACTCTATGTTTGTGATAATACGAGTGGAACATCTTTGCCAGTTCCTGGAGGTAAAAAGTGATCCGGTGCGGCTCATATGATCTCGCTGCGCTCTCGAGCACCATAGGATAGGTGAGCAGTTTCTTGATGAGGGACAGTTCTTCCCTGTTTGTCAGCAGTGATAATTTTATGTCATTGACAGAACTGATATCGATCGCTTTATCATCCGCATTTTTCAGAATGCTGTTCATCCGTGCATACGCATACTGTACATAATAGACCGGATTTTCAGCCGACGTGGCAGTAACAACATCGATATCGAAATCCAGATGGCTGTCTGATTTTCTCGTAAGGAAGATGAATTTGGTGTTGTCAGCTCCGACAAGGTCAACCACTTCGCTGAGTGTTACAAAGTTGCCGGCCCTTTTTGACATCTGAAACGGTTCGCCGTGCTTTAACAGATTTACCATCTGCACAAGGATCACCCTGAATCTGGAACTGTCATAGCCGAACGCCTTCATTACCGATTCTATCCGCGGGACATAGCCGTGATGGTCTGCTCCCCAAACATCAATGATGATGTCGAATCCCCTGTCAAGCTTGTCTTTATGATACGCGATATCAGAAGCAAAATAGGTATGCTCCCCGTCGCTCTTGATAACAACTCTGTCTTTG
>JAOUFP010000383.1 GCA_029858145.1 Nitrospirota bacterium
GGAAAAGGAGCCGGGATGCGCAGCAGCCTGCCGTGGAGAGGGAAAGGCAGCGCAGCCGGGAGGAAGAAAGGATCGAGCAGCAGCGGGAGTTGAAGCCTCCCGCGCAGCTGAAAGAGATGCGGCAGTCGCCTGAGGAAAGGAAAACGGAGCAGCCGCAGAAGCCGGTCGTGCCTCAGCCCGAGATCAGGAAAAGGGGCGTGCAGCAGCGGCAGCCGAAGGCACAGGAAGAAGAGGAAGAAGGGGTTCAGGAAGACAGAACTCCGGGAATCTTGCCGGAAAAATCGTGGGGGAGGGATAAAAGGTAGTTTTTGGCCTTTAATCACGGAAAAGAAGTTTCCCGTCCCCTGGCGGGGAGCTTCACTTTCCTGAGATTGCCCTGCCCTGACCGGCAGCTTTTTTTTGTCCGTTGAAGGCCTTGAGCAGTTCGAACCAGAGGATGCTGATGACACCTGCGGAAATGCAAATCAGGAGATCAGAGAGATGCAGTTTCGAAAAATGGAAGAGCTGGCGCAGAAAAGGCGTATAGAGAATGAGGCCCAGAAACAGGAGGGTCCCCCCCGATATCCACCAGAGGGCCGGATTCGGCGAGCGAAGGGTGGACAGGATGGTGCGTGACCATGAGCGGTTGGAGAATATGAGGCCGAGATTCGCGATGACCAGGGTGGTGAACGTGAGGACCCTGGCATCGAGTTCACCCAGACCGCGGTACAGGGCGATTACGAATACGGTGGCTACTATTGCCAGGACGCTTGCGCCCTGCAGCATGCTGATGCCGATCGACCTGAGTCCGAATAACGGCTCCTTCGGATCGCGGGGGCTGCGCCGCATGATGTCCCGTTCCTCGTTCTCCGCCTCGAATATAATGGAACAGGCGGGATCTATGATCAGTTCGAGGAACACGATATGCACCGGCAGGAGGATGAGCGGCCAGCCGAAGAGCACCGGCAGCAGGGAAAGGCCGATGATCGGCACATGGATCGAAAAGATGTAGGCCATCGCCTTTTTCAGGTTGTCGAAGATCCTTCTGCCCATCCTGACCGCCCCTACGATAGACGAGAAGTCATCGTCGAGGAGCACGAGCGATGCCGCCTCTCTCGCCACGTCTGTCCCGCGTTCGCCCATCGCGATCCCGATATGCGCTGATTTGAGCGCGGGCGCGTCGTTGACGCCGTCCCCGGTCATGGCCACAATTTCACCGGCCGCCTTCAGCGCGGTGACGATACGGAGCTTCTGCTCTGGCACGACCCTCGCGAAAATATTCACGTTTTTTATGCGTGCGCGGAGTTCCGCTCCGTCCATGCCGTCGAGTTCAGGGCCGGTGATGCATTCTCCGGCTGCATCAAGCCCGATCTGCTTTGCGATGTTCTGTGCTGTGCCGGGATAGTCTCCGGTGATCATCACCACCCGCATGCCGGCGGTGTTGCACTCCCGGATCGCATCCGCGACAGTCGGACGGACAGGGTCGGCCAGCCCGATAAGCCCGAGAAACCGGAAGGTGAAGTCATGATGCCCCCCGGGGAGTTCAGCCGGCTTGAAGCCTGCCCTGGCAACTCCGAGCACCCGGAGCCCTTCATCCGCCATCGCGTTGATGTGAGGGACGAGGCTTTCCTTTTCTGTCTCGCTGAGATGGCAGAGGTCGAAGATCGCCTCGGGAGCGCCTTTGCTCGCGATTACATACTCATCTCCGTCAGGCGACTTCCATACATGCGAGAGGGCAAGAAGGTTTTCTGACAGCGGATATTCATGCACGAGGGTCCAGTCTTCATGCAGGTGTTCGGTATTCGAGAGAGAAAGAAGACCGAGCTGTCTGAGGGCCTTTTCCATGGGATCGAAAGGGTCAGTCTTGCTGGCGAGGATGCCGAACTCTACGATCTCGTGGCAGTAGTCAGGCAGTTCATCTCTTTTTTTGGCGCTGATGTCGCAGAAAGCCCCTCCCGCGAAGATCCTGCTGACAGACATGCGGTTCATGGTCAGAGTGCCTGTCTTGTCGACGCAGAGGACGGTGCACGCGCCGAGTGTTTCCACCGCCGGAACGCGCCGGGTCAGGACCTGCTTTTTCGATATCCTCCAGGCACCGAGGGCGAGGAAGATGGTGAGCACCACAGGGAATTCCTCCGGCAGGGTCGCCATCGCGAGGGTGATGCCGGCGAGGAATCCTTCAAGCCAGTTGCCGCGCGAAATTCCGTAGAGGACCACCACGAGGCTGCAGAGCATAACCCCTGCTATCGCAAGCCTGTTGACGAGCCGTCTTGTCTCCTTTTGAAGGAGGGTCTCTTCTGGCTCAAGGGTCTGCAGCGACTTTCCGATCTTTCCCAGTTCGGTCCCCATGCCGGTCGCCTTGACCTGTGCGATGCCCTGCCCCTGCACAACGAGCGTCCCTGAATAAATGAAGGGGAGATTTTCACCGCCGGGCCTTCCCATATCCCTGTCTGTTTTTGAGGCTGCCTTGCGTACCGGCATGGATTCCCCTGTCAGCAGCGATTCGTCGACCGACAGGTTTATGCACGAAAGGAGCAGCGCGTCTGCAGGGACGCGGTCTCCTTCCGAAAGGATCAGGACATCCCCCCGCGCCACCTCGCGTCCGGCGATGCGCCTCTGCTTCCCGTCGCGTATCACCAGCGCGCGGGGACTCGAAAGGTCGCGGAGCGCATCGAGCGCGCGCTCGGTCTTTCTCTCCTGGTAGAGGGTGATCCCCATGACCACGAAGACGAAACCAAGCAGCATCAGCGCCTCCCGGATATCTCCAAGTATGAGATAGATTATGCCGCAGGCAACGAGCAAAAGGAACATCGGCTCACGCACAACATCGAAGGCGATCGCCAGGATTCCGCGCTTTTTTGCAGAAGGCAGTTCGTTGAAGCCTTCCTTCCTGAGCCTCTCCGCTGCTTCCGCCTCAGACAGACCGGGAAGGGAGTTAGTATCAAATTCTTTCAGCACGGTTTTATCATAGTATATTCGGATCAAATTTTCTTTCAAACAGGTGCATGTCTGTTCAAAAGAACTATACCGGAAGACTGCCCCGTAAAAACGCTAAACCGTGACGATTAACCATCCGGCATATCTCGCTAGTGACAAAGACACGCGATTTTACCGATGGCAGCCTCACGTGAAAGCATACCG
>JAOUFP010000384.1 GCA_029858145.1 Nitrospirota bacterium
AGCCTTGAGCCGTCTCTCTCTTCTGCCGGCTGGTATGCGATCGCCTCTTCGGGCAGGGGAAAATCATAGTCAGCGGTCTTCATATTTTTCAAGTTTTGTCCCGGGATAGAAGTATTCGAGTATCTGCCTGTAGGTCATCCCTTCTCTGGACATCTCGAGCGCGCTCCACTGGCAGAGGCCCACACCGTGCCCGTACCCCTTTCCGTCGAAGACATAATTGCCGTTGTCACGGCTGAGCGTAAAGTTCGTGCTCGGAAGCCTGTTCCAGCCGAGCATTTTTCTGAGGTCTTTCGCGTTGACGTTCAGGATGCCTTCGCTGTGGAATACATCAACGGTCTTGACCCTGTGGGTCGATGTGTAGGATTTTATCTGCATGTTCACTATCCCCTTCACGTTCAGAACATTCTCGATTTCCCCGACGGGAATTCTGCGCTCCCATATCCAGTAAGGCGATATCTCGCAGCTGGATTCCACGGGCTTGAGATACGGATAGCTTTTCCCGAAGACCTCCGCAGGGTCTTCGGTCTTGCCGCCTGAGGTCGAATGGTAAAAAGCCTCGATTATATTTCCGTCAAAGGTGAGCACTTCGCCTTCGGTATCCATGACCGCGTAGGATATTCTGGCGTCGAGAGATGTTCCTTTATATACCTGGTTGAGCACAGAAGAGGTGATATCGTAAGTTCCGCCGGTACCGTTCTTTTTCTTCTGATACAGGGCGTAGGTCCGCGAAACTACCGCCTGGACCTTAAGCGCCTCCATGTCCCAGTTCGTACCTACTTCCGCGTTGACGACATTCTTTACATACTCCTCGAACGGCAGTTCGTTTATAAGGTAAAGGCTCTCATTCCCTCTCCAGACCTCGATGTTTCCGGGATAGTGGGTGCCGTTGACGAGAAGATCTCCCTTGAGGTTCCCCATTTTTTCGATGTTCTCTTCCTTCGAGGGTATTTTCTGGAACACATCGTCCAGAATCAGCACTTTTATCGTCCGGGCATCTGCAGTTGCCAGTGACAGAAGGAATATCGACGCCGAGATCAAAAATTTTTTCAAGTTACCTCCTTCCAAAGAGCCAGAAGAGCAGTGTCAGCAGAAGACTGATCAGTATACTCGTAGCGAGAGGAAAATAAAAGGTGAAAGTTTTCCTCTCTATCAAAATGTCTCCCGGCAGTTTGCCGAGCCAGGGAAGTCTGCCGGACGCCAGCAGCACCGCACCGATCAGTGCTGTGACTGCGCCTATTACTATCAGGGCCTTGCCGATATGCTGCACACCTTCTGACATAATCAGTGTCCGTCCATAAACCCGACTGTTGTCATTGTCCGGACTGACCGGGCAATCCAGGACATATTGAAACGACCAGATTCCCCGATCAAGTCGGGGAATGACATCCTGAGAAAATGGCAATTTATAAACATAGTCTGAATTATTAAAGGTTTCCTCTTTCTTTTTTTCTGTAACGCTCCATCTCCGAATAGACGCATCCGCAGTATTTCTGCCTGTAGAGATCGAGTTCCGCGGAGAGGCTCTTTGTTATCTGCCATCCTTTTCTGAAGTCTTCGGAGTAAAACGCTATGCCATGCCTTTTGGCCATCTCATTTCCCGTTTCTATTATAATATCAAATTTCTGGTGGGGACTTACAAGCAGAGAAGTGGTGAACCCATCGAGGTTCATCTTTTTTGCGATTTCGGCTGTCCTGTCGAGACGTATCTCGTAGCATACGGAGCATCTCTCCGCGCCCTTACCAGCAACCGCCTTCAGGAAGTCGTCAAGCGGATATTGGTCGATGTATTCGACATCAAAGGCCCAGAGCCTCTGGAGTTTTCTCAGGGAATCGAGCCGTTTTGAATACTCGGTGAAGGGGTGTATGTTGGGGTTGAACCAGAGACCCGTTACGTCGATGTTCCTGTACAGCAGGCTCTGCAGGGGATAGATGCTGCAGTTGGAGCAGCAGATATGCATCAGGAGTTTCATGCTGAATGTTCCTAAAAGAGTCCCTGGGGTACTTTTTTGCCCAAATGAACGAACGCGTTCCTTGTCGCAAGCCTGCCGCGGGGTGTACGTTCAAGAAGGCCTTCCTGGAGCAGGTACGGCTCGTAAACGTCCTCTATGGTTTCTTTGTCTTCTCTCAAAGAAGCGGCGATGGTTTCTATTCCCGCGGGCCCGCCGTTGAATTTCTCTATGAGGGTTAGCAGGAGTCTCCGGTCCATATCATCAAGACCCATGTCGTCTACCTCAAGGGAAACGAGAGAGCTTTTTGTTATATCAAGCGCGATCTTCCCGTCGCCGAGCACCTGGGCAAAGTCCCTGATCCTCTTGAGCAATCTGTTTGCGATGCGGGGGGTGCCTCTCGAACGTTTCGCGATTTCGAGCGCCGCGTTCTTCTCAATGGCAACATTCATGATGCCGGCTGACCGTGTCACGATCAGCGTGAGTTCCTCAGGCGCGTAAAAAGAGAGCCTGTTTACGACCCCGAACCTGTCCCTGAGCGGAGAGGTCAGAAGCCCGGTCCTTGTCGTGGCCCCGATAAGCGTAAATTTGGGGAGGTTGAGCTTCAGGGTGCGCGCGTTCGGACCCTGTCCGATGATGATGTCCAGCTGGTAGTCCTCCATGGCAGGGTAGAGCACTTCCTCGACGATCCGCGGCAGCCGGTGTATCTCGTCAATGAAAAGGATGTCCATTTCAGACAGGTTGGTAAGGATCGCCGCGAGGTCACCGGGCCGTTCGAGCATGGGGCCGGAGGTGCTCTTGATATTCACCTGCAGTTCGCTGGAAATTATATGCGCGAGCGTTGTCTTCCCCAGGCCGGGAGGCCCGCAGAAAAGGACATGATCGAGGGGCTCTTTTCTCTGTTTTGCCGCCATGATGAAGATCTTGAGGTTTTCCTTCAGCTTCTCCTGGCCGACAAAATCATCCAGGTTTCGGGGCCTGAGGTTCAGATCGAGCGACTGTTCGTCCTCTGCCATATCGGGGCTCGTCAATCTCTTGCCGGGCGGATCGTTCAATGTTTTTTCGTTATCCATGCGTCTTTCCGGTCAGCTGCTTCAGGGTCTCTTTAAGGAGGCTCTCTATGTCATTGAACCCCTGTTTATAGGTCTTTTCAAGAAATTCCTGGGCT
>JAOUFP010000385.1 GCA_029858145.1 Nitrospirota bacterium
CAATGGTGATGTAGACCTGCTCGGGAAGCACTTCCAGCGTATCTCTTACCCAGTCTTTTGATTCGTGAACAGAGTCGGCATAGAAGACGAGTTTTTCATCGATTTTTTCACGCTCAGAGGAGGCCATGCTCCGTATACCTACAGATACAACCGTTTCTACGGTCTCTTTTATACGTGCAACGGTACATCCATGGTTGAACCGGCTCCCTTCATATTCATCCCTTAAATCAGCGTGCGCATCGAGGTGTAGGACCGCCATATTCTGATAAAAAACAGAATGCGCCCTGATCGCACCTATGGAAATTGAATGTTCGCCTCCCACCGCAACGACAAATTTCCCCTGGCGAAGCAGTGCAGTTGTCGCCGCATATACCTCTGATATCATAGATTCAGAACCTGTTGCGCGAATCGTCTGCGCGGTACAAATCCCTTTCCTGTATACCTCGGTATTGGTTTCCCCGTCATAGAGTTCGAGATGGCGCGAGGCTTCAATAATTGCGTCAGGACCTCTGTCTGATCCCCTGAGCCACGTGCTTGTTTCATCAAAGGGGACAGGCAGCAGGACAACCGCTGAATTCTTCAGGGCGGAGAATTCTTCAGGCAGTCCGCAGAAATTGAAAGGGATCTCTTCAGGCATGATAGTCAATGATGAAAACAGCTGCCGCAACAACGGTAGTCCACAGTCCGTTTTTGTCTCCCTCTGCTGATTGACAGATATGGGTTGTTTTGAAGATATGGCCGCTGGCCCGGTAATCTTTTTTCCGGGCATTCCATGCCTCGTTCGGATCAAACGGGATGCCGAGCGTTGTCGCCAGCATGGTGGCCGCTAAATCTTCAGCATAATCACCGGAAATCTTTGACGTCTCACCGAACGCATGGTGTTCGGATAGGTATCCGTAGTTAATGCCGTCTTTTGGCACGGCAACGCCTATGGCGGCAGACACTAGCCTGTTCGGCTCGTTTGTTTCGTTTTTTGCCATGACGCAGAAGGTCACCTGTCCGGGTGAAAGGAGTTTGAGGCCTTCCCCCTTTGAGATTATGTGACATTGCGGAGGGAGAATGCTCGAAACATTTACAAGATTGCATTTCTCGATTCCTGCGTTTCTCAATGCAACTTCAAAAGAAGAAAGTTTGTCTTTGTGGACACCGGAGCCCTTAGTCAAAAAAATTTTCCTTGGGATCATGTCTTAATTGCCCTCATCGAGCAGTTGGTTCAGCCTCCGCTCAACGCGTCTTTTCCAGCTGCCCCGGTGATACGCGCAGCTAGCCAGGAGAGGGAATGCGAGTGTCGCTTCTGAGTAAACCATCTGCTCGTATCGCGCATCAACCTTTCCCCATGAATGCGCCTCTTTCAATGTTGAGCCTGAAAGCCCGCCGTCCCGCTCATCGGCAACAGTGATCTGAACGGCGTATTTATGCATAGCGGCGTTTCCCCCGATAATGTCTGCTGAGACGGTCACGTCCTGGGCAAAGTTCTTCGGAACGCCGCCGCCGATCATCAGCAAGCCTGTATTTTTCGAAGCGATTTTGATTTTCGTGAGTTCAAGAAAGTCTTTTACCGAGTCGATCGTCACTTTAGGCGCATTCTTTCTTTCCCACTGGTGAAGCACCAGCCCGAAGCCTGCGCTGGAGTCAGAAAATGCAGGTACGAATATCGGCACCTGCTTTTTGAATGATGCCCAGACAACGGAACCTTCTCCTCTGCCCCGACTGTCGAGATATGTCCCCATGAACGAGATGAACTCCCGTGACGAATATGCCTGCGGTGCAAGTCCATCGGCTATCTTTCTGACGGTGACATCACATTCTCTTAATTCGTTCTCATCGATAAATGTATCGTATATCCTGTCAATACCCATTTTGAATAATTCGCGGTCGTCACTGCGGGGTGCTCCCTGGTAATGCTTAAACCCAAGAGCTTCGAAAAAATCCTGATCAACAATAATGGCGCCAGTTGCTATGATGGCATCAACCATGTTGTTCTCGACCATGTCATAGACAATTTTTTTCAGGCCGGCACTGAACAATGACCCTGCCAGGCACAGGATCACCGCGCAATTCCTGTCTTTCAGCATCTTTTCGTAGATTTCACAGGCCCGTGCCAGATTTTTTGCCTGAAAGGCTGTCTTCCCAAATTGTGTGATGAGAGGTGTTGCGTCGAATGCCTTTATATCTATATGCTTGACTGCCTTCTTAAGAAATTTTTTTTTGCTCATCTCTATAGTTCTTATAACTGAGAATATGGGTTAAAAGACTAAAAAAGAGAGAATGAGTACGTCTCACTTCGCCTGAAAGTTTCATGATTAAACTCTATCACAAAAAGCGCCATCCGGGGAAGCACCGCATAATATTGCCGATTGTCAAAAGTGCGGGCTGCTGTTTGTCGGCAGAGCTATTTTGCCAGAGTATTGGCCCGCGGATTTCAAGTTGCAGCCGGAGGTCGAAACAGGACGTCGAGATACGGAAACCAGGGGAAAAGTTATCGAGAGAAGTGATGCGTTTCTATTCCGCGGCGCACCAGTCGTCGTCGCATTCGAGGGAGTGCTCCAGCCAGTCGTAGGCGGAAAGGATTCTTTTTTCAGCGTCCAGTTGCTTCTGAGGCAGTCGGTGCGGTTTGATTTTTTTTAGTTGTCCCAGGGCGGAGTTCCTGTCCGGAATGGAATCGAGGCCTGTCCCGATTACCTCTGCAGTTGCCGTGTCGAGCACCTCGGCGTCTTCGCCGTTGGTCACGACCGTGAAAGGGACCAGGTACTCTTCGATGATTCGTGCCGACGCAAGGGCAGGACGTTCCCGGGTCACAAGAGAGCCCGGTCCATACCGTATTACGAGAAAGCTCTTTCCTTCTGCTTTAACGACAAAGTCGACCATCGAAAGGATCTTTTTCCCTTCTATGGTCATCTCCAGCCTGCGTTTTACTTCAATGTCTTCCCTTGCATATCCTTTTTCCTCTACAAGGAAGCGCGCCAGTTTCTGGCGATATCTTTCATCGTCGGTATCGGTAATTTCACGGCCGGTAATGAAGTCGGTGGTCTTTCCCAGTATTCTTTTATGCCCCATGGCAGTCTCTATTCAACCCTGACAACAATATCCCCGGAGATTCTACTGAGC
>JAOUFP010000386.1 GCA_029858145.1 Nitrospirota bacterium
CAATGGTGGAGAAGGTCATGTCCACCATACTGGAAAGGGCGAAGACAGGCAAGATAGGAGACGGCAAGATCTTTGTGTCGAAGCTGGAGGATATCGTGAGGATCAGGACAGGAGAAACAGGAGAGTCTGCGATATGAGGGGGGTGCTACAAAAGTGTATTTCCTACAATAATGTAGGTAATGCATAAGCCTTTGATTTTAAGATATAATTAATAAAACCCAGCGGAATCCTACAAAAATGTCTGATTCTTCCGGATTTGCTCGCTCAATTTCTTCCTTAAAAACATTAAAATATCTTTTGGCATGATTCTCGCTTCTCTCCCTGCTGAACAAGCGAAAAAGAGCAGGAGGATTTACATGCCAAGGAAGATATGGTTGTTTTTGCCCGCGGTGACGGTTTTCAAACCGGTCAACGCATTTGCCCAGACTGCAGGGGGGATTGATTCAGGCGATACCGCCTTTATACTGCTTTCAGCAGCACTGGTAATGCTCATGACGCCCGGGTTGGCGATGTTCTACGGAGGGATGGTCCGAAAGAAGAACGTCCTCGGGACGATCATGCACAGTTTTGTTGCGATCGCGCTGGTGAGCGTGCAGTGGGTGCTTATCGGTTATACGCTCTCCTTTGGGCCGGATATAAACGGCATAATCGGCGGTCTGGACTGGATTGGGCTGAAAGGTGTCGGAATCGAGCCGAATCCTGATTATGCCGCGACAATTCCCCATATGGCTTTCATGATATACCAGGCCATGTTTGCCGTGATTACCCCTGCCCTGATTGCCGGGGCATTCGCCGAAAGGATGAAATTCTCCGCTTTTCTTATATTTACCCTCCTCTGGACAACACTTGTCTATGATCCGGTTGCCCACTGGGTCTGGGGCAACGGCGGATGGCTGAAAAATATCGGGGCGCTCGATTTTGCAGGAGGCATTGTAGTCCATATCACATCGGGAATATCCGCTCTCGCGGCCGCGCTTCTCATAGGAAAGAGAAAAGGGTATCTCCGTGAGGCGATGCCGCCGCATAACCTTCCGATGACCGTACTCGGGGCAGGGCTGCTCTGGTTCGGCTGGTTCGGTTTTAACGCCGGCAGCGCCCTCTCCAGCGGGGGCCTGAGTGCGATGGCCTTTGTGGTCACGCATATCGCTGCAGTATCGGCAACCCTCATCTGGGTAATCATAGAATGGCTTCACAGGGGCAAGCCCACCATGTTCGGCGCTGCAACCGGTTCGATCGCAGGGCTTGCCACGATCACGCCCGCATCCGGCTTTGTAGGACCGATGCCCGCGCTCGTAATCGGTATGCTGGCAGGGGCCTTCTGCTATATCTCACTGAATATGAAGGGAAGACTGGGCTATGATGATTCCCTTGACGCCTTTGGCGTGCACGGTGTCGGAGGGATATTGGGCACACTCGGCGCGGGCTTGTTCGCCGAAAAGCTGATCAATCCGGCAGGCGCCGACGGCCTCTTCTTCGGCAACCCGCATCAGTTGGTGGTCCAGATAATGGCGATCGCCGTTGTTGCCCTGTATTCGTTTGTGATCAGTCTGGTGCTGCTGAAGCTGATCGACTGGACAACAGGACTGCGGGTCACTGAAGAAGAAGAGATGATGGGACTGGATATCACCCAGCATGAGGAAAGCGGATATACGCTTTAAACGTGAAGACCGGGAAAGTGGAAACCACCGGGGAAGCGCTTCCGGTCTGACTGCCCCTCATCTACCAGTCAATGGGAAATAATCTTTCAGGAATTTTCCAGACCAGTGTCTGCCTGTCAGGAGTCCGTCAAAGAAGGGATCACAGACCCTGGCAGCCTTGAGCACGGTCACTACCTGACAAGCAGGCCTCCACAGCCTTTATCGCATCAGCGGCCGAACTCGTTATGCCGCCTGTATAGCCGGACCCTTCGCCTATCGGGTACAGGTTTTTGACATTTACTGATTCATATCTTTTGTTGCGTTTAATTCTTAGGGGGGCGGAAGTCCTCGTTTCCGCTCCTAACAATATCGCATGGTCTGAAACAAACAGGGGATAATCCTTTTTCCATGTGTTCAATGCGGCCACGAGCGCCTCGTTTATAAATTCCGGAAAGAGTTCATTCATCTGCACAGCTGCGGTCCCTGTCTTGCACGAATTCCTGTTCAGGCTGGCGGAGGTCCTCCCGCGTAAAAAATCCACCAGATTCTGCGCAGGCACTTCCCATCTTCCTCCTCCCGCATGAAAGGCCTTTCGCTCTATGTCCTTTTGAAATTCGACCCCGGCCAAAGGATCGGTTGATTTATAATCATCCGTATGACAGGTCACCACAAGCGCCGCATTTGAGAAGGCCGATGACCTGTCCGAATAGCTCATCCCGTTTATGACCAGCATGCCGTTTTCAGAGGAAGCATTGACGACCTCGCCTCCGGGGCACATGCAGAAGGTATACACCCCCCTCCCGATCTTTCGATCGTTGTAGGTTAGGGAATAGGTTGCAGCTCCTATACCCGGGTAGTCCTTATATTTGTCGCCATAGCGCAAAAGATTAATGATCTCTGCCGGATGCTCTATCCTCACACCAGCAGCAATCGGCTTCTGCTCAATAACGACACCTTTTTTGTGAAGCATCTCAAAGGTATCACGCGCGGAATGTCCCACCGCAAGAAAGATGCTTGAAGAACGATATTCTTTCTCCCCGTTAATTATAACTCCCGAAACTTTATCTCCTGATATAAGGATGTCCGTAAGTTTTGAGCTGTAATATATCTCACCGCCCCTTTCGAGGATATGGCACCTTATATTACGCACGATCCTGCACAACACATCTGTTCCAAGGTGGGGTTTTCTGATGTATGCTATTTCTTCAGGCGCGCCAAATTTTATAAAAGTATCCAGCACCTTGTTTGTATATTGCGAATTCTTTATCCTGGAAAACAGCTTCCCATCCGAATATGAACCTGCGCCGCCTTCACCGAACTGTATGTTGGATTCAGTGTCCAGCAACCTTTCTTTAATGAATCTCTGAATATCAAGGGAGCGTTCTTCTATCTTTTTCCCTCTTTCAAATATTATTGGTTTAATCCCATAGTCGATAAGCTCAAGAGCGGCGAACATGCCGGCAGGACC
>JAOUFP010000025.1 GCA_029858145.1 Nitrospirota bacterium
GCAACGGCAAGACGACGTATTACCGTATGCCTGCAGCAGCGGTGATAGTGGCAGCGCCTGCACTGGGGCTTCTGTATGCGGCGTTTCTGCCGTTCATCGGGATAGCGATGGTGGTGAAGCTGGTGGGCCAGAAGATCGGCGGCGGAGTGATGGAGAGCATGCAGAGCAGCGCGACCTTCACATTCAGGCCGAGCGAGTCATACCTTGCGGGCAGGAAGAAAGAAAAGAAGGAAGAAGCTGCCAAAAAGGCGGATGAGGAAGAGAAAAACTGATCATCTGCTCATAACACAGGAACATTGGAGAAAAAGCCTCGGAAACATGAGGCTTTTCTTTTTTTGGGTGTCTGGATTGTCCTGTTAAGCCTGACAATGACACCATCCGGGTTTACGGACAAAAACTATTTGGCCTGAAAACCCGGACAGCCCTCGAACCCGAAACATTTTGCCTTTTTCCGCAGCGCGCAGCCTGTGTTTGCGCATATCGGCACCTTGTCTCCATAGGCACCGGATGCTTTTGCCCGGGTTTGCCTCACATTTGAAAGGACCTGTTCAGTCTTTTTTTTCAGCGGCGTCTTTTTTGATTTCATCAGTAAGATTCCCTGTCTTTGCTGAGATTATCCCTGAACTGCAATGCTTGTATGTATTCATTCTATAATAATATAATGAATGCTCGTTAATGAACGGGCAGGGATGAGAATTGTGCTAAACAAGGATCTTGTAAATCAGGCGAGCAACACAATCAGAAAACACTCGATGCTTAAGGTATCGGAAACCGTGCTTGTCGGGCTTTCCGGAGGACCCGACTCTGTCTGCCTTCTTACTGTTCTGCACAGAATCAAGGATGTTTTTAACCTGAAACTGCATGCTGTTTATGTTGACCACAACCTGAGGCCCGAAGAGACACCGGAAGAAATAGCATTCTGCAGAGAGCTCTGCGAAAAATTGAATGTAGACTTCAGGGTAAAATCCGTAGACGTAAGCGGATACGCAAAGGAACATCGTATGAACAAGCAGGAAGCCGCGAGGGATTTGAGATACGAGGCATTTCGTCATGGAGCCCTTGAGGCCGGGGCCGGCAAGATCGCCCTCGCTCATAATGCCGATGACCAGACTGAGACCATTTTTATGAGACTGCTGAGAGGGGCCGGGCCTGCGGGTCTCGCCGGAATCCCTCCAAAACGCGGCGCGATCATCAGGCCGCTCATAGAGACAGAACGCAAAGACATCGAGGATTTTCTCGAACGTGAAGGCATCAGTTATGTCGTTGACTCTTCAAATCTTCAGACAGACTACTTCAGAAACAGGTTCAGGATGATGATCATGCCTGAACTGAAGAAGCTCAATCCCGGCCTGATCCATTCGGTCAATAAGACGGCATCGATCCTCCAGGAAGAGGAGCGCTACCTTGATATCATCGTTACGAAGACGCTGATGAAGATGATCAGCAGAAAGACCGGAAGGAGGATCGAACTCTTCCTCTCGCCGATGGAGGCCATGGACATTGTGATATTGCGGCGGGTGCTCAGGCGCGCGATCGATGAAACAGAGGGGTTGAGAGGGATCGGCTTTGTCCATATTGAGGATATTATTCATCTCATAAAGGAGGGGAGAGCAGGGGACCGGCTGTATCTGCCCAGGGGTATCAGGGCGATAAAGGATTATTCCCTCATGGTGATCACCTCTGAAGAACCGCTGATGATAGACTCCTGTGAGCTGCAGGTTCCTGGCGAAGCTGCCATCGTCGGCGCCGGACTCGTTATCAGGGCATCCTTTGAGGAGGAGGAGACTGAAGGGTTTGGTGATGGCAAGACAGCAGTTGTCCTTGATGCAGACAGAATGAGCTTTCCGCTGAAGATCAGGCCTCGAAAACCAGGGGACTGGTTTTTCCCCTACGGGTTTGGGAAAAGGAAGAAGCTGCAGGACTTTTTTGTCGACGGGAAGGTGCCGCGGGACGAGAGAGACAGCGTGCCCCTCGTGCTTTCGGGCGATGATATCATCTGGGTGGCAGGCTTCAGGGCCGATGACAGGTTCAGGGTGACCGGAAATACAAAAAAGTTTCTGAGACTTGGTATAGTAAAAGGGAAATTTTAGTGAGCGGAGGTTATTTTGGCTGAAGAGATCAGAGTGAGATTTGCGCCGAGTCCAACGGGTTTTTTGCATATCGGCGGAGCAAGGACAGCGCTTTTCAACTGGCTTTATGCGAGAAATGCGAAAGGCACGTTTATCCTGAGGATAGAGGACACGGACAGAACTCGCTCCACCGACGAATATATAGACGCGATCATTGAAGGGATGAAATGGCTCGGCCTCGACTGGGATGAAGGGCCTTTCCGGCAGACCGACCGGTTCGATGTCTACAGGAGCTATGCCGACAAGCTTCTGAAAGAGGGCAAGGCATATTACTGCTATTGCTCCGCGGAAGAACTCGAGGCGAGGCGGAAAGTGGCTATGGCTCAGGGGAAATCCCTGAAATACGACGGGAGGTGCAGGGACCTGAAAGAGCCTGTGCCCGGCGTTACTCCAGCCGTCAGATTCAGGATGCCCCAGCAGGGCCAGACGGTTGTCGAGGATCTGATACGCGGGAATGTTGTCTTTGAAAACGAGCAGCTCGATGACCTGATCATCCTTCGTTCTGACGGGACGCCCACATATAACCTCACTGTTGTCGTTGACGATGTTGACATGCGCATAACCCATGTTATCCGCGGTGATGATCACCTGAATAATACCCCGAAGCAGATCCAGCTTTATCAGGCCTTTGGATACGCGGTGCCCAAGTTCGCCCATCTGCCGATGATCCTCGGGGCTGACAAAACAAGGCTTTCGAAGAGGCATGGCGCAACCTCTGTGATGGCCTACTATGAAATGGGTTATCTTCCCGAGGCCCTTGTGAACTATCTGGTGAGGCTCGGCTGGTCATACGGTGACCAGGAGGTCTTTACGCGCGACGAACTGATCAGATACTTTTCCTTTGAGAATGTCGGAAAGGCGGCCGCAGTCTTCAATCCCGAGAAGCTGCTCTGGCTTAACAGCCAGTACATCATGGGCACTGCTCCTGAAAAGCTTGCTGAACTGGTCAGACCTTTTCTCGTAAAAGAGCAGATCATCACGGAAGATCAGCCTCTGGATCCCGCCTGGCTTGCGAGGGCGGTCCAGACCTTGCAGGAAAGGGCCAAAACACTCGTGGAACTCGCTGCTTCCCTGAGATACTATGTTGCGGAGGATATTATCTTTAACGAAAAGGCAAAGGAGAAATTTCTGAACGAAAAGAGCAGGGACCTCCTGAAGGAGCTGAAGGATGGCGTCTCAGCCCTTTCTGAATTCTCGTCGCCTGAACTTGAAATGCTCTTCAAGGCGATCGTCGAGAAGCACGGCGTTAAACTCGGCGTTCTTGCGCAGCCGGTGAGGGTGGCGATGACCGGAGGCACCGAAAGCCCGGGCATCTATGAGGTGCTCGAGGTCCTTGGGAAGGAAAAGGTGCTGAGAAGACTCGAAAAGGCGATTAGCCTCACAGGATAAACCTTAACATATGCATAAATCTTGATGAGAATAGTTTATAGATGCCTGCAAATAGCATATTTGAAGCCGATCAGCCTCTGTTGGAGTTCACTAAAAGTGAGTTTCCGTTGTCATTATCCGGTCAAGCCGGGGAATCCAGCTCTTCTCTCTGGGTTGACCGATCAAGTCGGGCAATGACGATGAACAGACGGGACTCTTATGCAATGTTCAGGTTAACAGAGCCAGCAGCGAGTATGGCCCAGAAAACATCAGCAGAGGCCGGTCAACTCCTGCGCCTGTTTTCTGCTGCTTCAGGCTCATTAATCAACTGCCGCATTAAAGGATGAAAGAAGACATTTCATGAAAGTACTGAGACATCTTTTTGACAATAATAAAAAATGGGCCGACAAAATAAAAAAATCCGATCCGGATTTTTTTGCGAAGCTTTCCCGACAGCAGAAACCGCACTATTTATGGATCGGGTGCGCGGACAGCCGGGTGCCGGCGAATGAAATTGTGAATATGCTCCCGGGTGAAATATTCGTCCATCGCAACATCGCCAATCTGGTGGTCCATACCGATCTCAATTGCCTGTCGGTCATCCAGTACGCAGTCGAGGTTTTGAGAGTCAGACATATCATTGTCTGCGGACACTACGGCTGCGGCGGTATTCAGGCTGCGCTGGAAAGCTGCGACCATGGGTTGATCGATAATTGGCTCCGGCATATCAGGGATGTATATCGCTACCATCGGGACAAATTTGAATCTTTGGAGAGTGAGAAGGCGAAGTCCGATTTATTGTGCGAGCTGAATGTTATCGAACAGGTGGCGAATGTCTGCAACACGACAATTGTCCAGAATGCGTGGAAGTCCGGGCAGGAGCTGGCGGTGCATGGCTGGATATACGGGATCGAAGACGGGATATTGAAGGATCTGGATGTCTGCACGACCGGCTTCGACCAGATATCCTCACACTACAGGCTCAAATAGCGTCTGTCCCGCCGTATTTTTCGGGTTGAGGATGTGGTAAAATTATTACCTGTTCCGGCAGGGAGCACATCATGATGAAGCGAGAGGCCTGAGAGGAAGGAATGAAGCAGATGAACAATTCTGAAGTCCCGAAACCTTCTGATTTCATCCGTGAGATAATCACGGAAGATGTCAGGAACAACAAATACGATAGCAGGGTGCATACGCGTTTCCCTCCGGAGCCGAACGGCTATCTCCATATCGGCCACGCGAAATCGATCTGCCTCAACTTCGGCGTCGCGGCTGAATTCGGCGGTCTCTGCAACCTCCGTTTTGACGACACCAACCCGAGCAAGGAAGAGTCCGAATATGTGGAATCAATCAAGGAGGATGTCCGCTGGCTCGGCTTTGACTGGGGAGACAGGATGTTCTATGCCTCCGACTATTTTGAGCAGTTGTATCAATTCGCGACAGAACTGATAAAAAAGGGCAAGGCATATGTATGTGATCTGAGCCCGGAACAGATGCGGGAATTCCGCGGGACCCTGACAGCTCCGGGCAGGGAGAGTCCGTACCGGGACCGTCCGGTTGAGGAGAACCTCGGCCTTTTCCAGCGCATGAGGGCAGGCGGGTTCCCTGACGGTTCGCGCACGCTCAGGGCGAAGATCGACATGACCTCAGGCAATATCAATATGCGTGACCCGGTGATCTACCGGATCATGCGCGCAAGCCATCACCGGACAGGAGACAGATGGTGTATCTACCCGATGTATGATTTCGCTCACTGCTTTTCCGATTCGCTCGAAAGGATAACCCATTCGATATGCACCCTTGAGTTCGAAGACCACCGGCCCTTATATGACTGGTTCCTCGATCAGCTTGGAGTCTATCATCCGCAGCAGATCGAATTTGCCCGTCTCAACCTCGGGCATACGGTGCTGAGCAAAAGGAAACTTATCCAGCTTGTCGGGGAAGGCCATGTGAAGGGCTGGGACGATCCTCGGATGCCGACCATCGCCGGCATCAGGAGGCGGGGCTATACCCCTGAGGCGATCAGGAACTTCTGCGACCGTATCGGCGTTGCGAAGAGAGACAGCACGGTTGACATGGGATTGCTCGAATTTTGTGTCCGCGAGGACCTGAACAGGCGCGCGCCGCGTGTTATGGCCGTACTGAGGCCGCTGAGGGTGGTGATAGAAAACTATCCTGAAGGTAAGGACGAGGAACTGGATGCGGTCAATAATCCCGAAGACCCGGCTATGGGAACAAGAAAAGTCCCCTTTTCTCGGGTGCTTTACATTGAAAGAGACGACTTTCGTGAAGATCCTCCAAAACAGTTTTTCCGCCTGGCCCCCGGCCGTGAGGTGAGACTGCGATACGCATATTTTATAACCTGTACCGGAGTGGTCAGGGATGAGAATACGGGAGAGGTCGTGGAACTCCGCTGCACGTATGATCCCGCGACAAGGGGAGGCGATGCCCCTGACGGGCGAAAGGTGAAGGCGACTCTTCACTGGGTATCTGCCGCGCATGCCGTCGGCGCGGAGGCGAGGTTGTACAATGCTCTCTTTACGAAGGAGAACCCCGGGGAAGAGAGCGGTGATTTCAAAACGGACATTAACCCGGACTCTCTTGAGACACTGGAAAACTGTTTTGTCGAACCGGGGCTTGCCGGAGCGGCACCGGGAAGCCGCTACCAGTTTGAGAGGCTCGGATACTTCTGCGTTGATCCGGATTCTTCCGTCGATAAGCCGGTGTTTAACCGTATCGTCACACTGAAGGATACCTGGGCCAAGGTGGAGAAGACCATAAAGGGCGAAGCAAAAAAATAGGTTCATTCATAAAAAAGGTGGTATTAACAGTCTCAAAATAATGACGGCATTTATTTGTAAAATCCCTCTAACCTCCCTTTCCCCTGTGAGGAATAATCCCCTCTTTGGCAAAGAGGGGTGAGGGGAGATTTCCTGATAAACGGAGGTGTTTCCAACATAAATGAAAAAAATAGCCTATGAAGAATTGCCCGCTTTGCTGCTTTCCTGCCCTGCATTCCTGTATATTTTATATGGTTTGCTATATACTAATGCTCTGCCGTCATGTTTTTTATGGCATTGCGGGTCAAAAACCATGAAGAGATATATATGGGTTACATAGCCGTTATTGGAGCCGGGAGCTGGGGCACGACCCTTGCGTGCCTCCTTGCGGAGAAAGAATATGACGTCACCCTCTGGGCCTTTGAGAAGGACCTCGTTGATTCAATACGCGATACCAGGATGAACAGCATTTATCTTCCGGATGTTCAGTTGCCTGACAATTTGAAGGTTACGAATGACATTGAACTGGCGGTAAAGAAGGCGCGGTATATCCTGAATGTTGTGCCGACCCAGTTTACCCGTTCTGTATTCAGAGACGCTGGAAGGCGCATTCCTGCCGATGCGATCATTGTCAGCGCTTCGAAGGGCATAGAGCAGGGAACACTGCTGACCGTGTCTTCTATCCTCAGGGAGATTACAGGACATCAGGTCGCGGTGCTTTCAGGCCCGAGCTTTGCGAAAGAAGTTGTCAGAAGGCTTCCGACAGCCGTGACCCTTGCGACTGAAGACATCGACTCAGGGCTTATCCTCCAGGAAATATTCAATACGCATTATTTCAGGGTTTACACACATACGGACATGCTGGGTGTTGAACTCGGAGGCGCGCTGAAGAATGTCATCGCGATCGCCGCCGGGATATCAGATGGTCTGGGATTAGGGCATAACGCGAGGGCTGCACTTATTACACGGGGTCTTGCAGAGATTATGAGACTCGGGGTATCCCTCGGGGCTGACGAAAGGACCTTTTCCGGACTGAGCGGCCTCGGCGACCTCGTCCTTACCTGCACCGGACCTCTTTCGAGAAATTATTCCGTGGGCGTGAGTCTGGGGAAGGGCTTAACGCTGAAGGAGATACTCGCCTCTACAAAGAGTGTTGCCGAAGGAGTTGCAACCTCCTTGTCTGCCTATGAACTGTCACGCAGGCAGGACGTTGAAATGCCGATCGTCGAGCAGATATACGAGGTCATCTACAAGGAAAAATCACCTTCAGATGCGGTCAGCATGCTGATGAACAGGACGCTTAAGTCAGAATTCTGAGTTCCGGCATTCCATGGACAGCAAAAAAATAAAAAAACTCCTTGCCTGTGTAAAAGACGGCAGTATTTCGGTCGAGGACGCTGCCGGAAAGTTAAAAAGCCTGCCTTACGAAGATATTTCCTTTGCAAAGATCGACCATCACCGGCATCTGCGGCAGGGCGTCCCGGAGGTCATCTATGCCTCGGGCAAGACTGAAGCGCAGGTGCTGAGCATCGCAAAGGCCATGCATAAAAAAAGCAGGTCCTTTCTGATCACGAAGGCAACGGAAAAAATCCACGCTTCTCTCAGGATCAGGGGGGCTGTTTTTCATCCTGCCTCCGGAATTATCTCGGTGGGAGAAGAGAAGAAAAAAAGAGGCGGTGTCCTCATCCTCACTGCAGGGACCTCTGATATCCCGGTGGCTGAAGAGGCTGCGGTGACCGCGTCGTTCCTCGGCAGCAGGGTCGTGACTGCCTATGACGTCGGCGTTGCAGGCCTGCACCGCTTAATGGATGCTTCAGATGAGATGAGGAAAGCGCGGGTTATTGTAGTTGCCGCAGGGATGGAAGGGGCGCTCCCGTCTGTCGTGGGAGGCATGACGGACAAACCGATCATCGCTGTGCCGACTTCTACCGGATACGGTACCAGCCTCGGCGGACTGACCGCGCTCTTTGCGATGCTCAATTCCTGCGTCCCCGGCATAGCGGTCATGAATATCGACAACGGCTTCGGTGCCGGATGCCTGGCCCACAAGATAAACACACTCGGCAAGGGCGACTGACGGAAACAGGGCGGTAACGGGCAAATATGGATTTTTTTATTGAGGACGCATCACCCCTAACCCCTCGTCAACCAGGGAGGGGAGTTTAAAAACGGTATTTTTCATAATTTTGTCGCACGCCCCAGGGGCTTTTCGGGTTGATCATCTGCGGATCGTTATGATATTCTTCATATTCAACCAACCACTGCCGGCTTGCCGGTAAATAAGCGAGGAAGTTCCAATGTCATATCAGGCCTGGTTTCAATGCATCAACGAGCAGTGCAGGGAGCGTTATCCGCTCAACACGATCGTCTACCGCTGCAGGACCTGCGGCTCATTGCTCGGAGTGCAGCACGATACGCAGGAACTTGCCTGCCGAGATGCGAAAGAGTGGATGAAGCTGTTCGAAGACCGCTACAAGTCAACGCAGTGGCCTTACGGCTCCGGCGTCTGGGGAAAAAAGGAATGGATACTCCCCCAGATCGATAACGAGAATATCGTCTCGCTCTACGAAGGCGGCACCAACCTGTTCTGGGCAGAGCGGTTCGGCAAGATGATCGGACTGGAGAGCCTTTGGGTGAAGCTCTGCGGCAATTCGCACAGCGGTTCCTTCAAGGACCTCGGCATGACCGTGCTCGTGTCCCAGGTCAAGCAGATGATCAGCGAGGGCGCGCCCATCAGGGCGGTCGCCTGCGCCTCCACCGGCGATACTTCTGCCGCGCTGGCGGTGTACTGTGCCGCCGCCGGCATACAGTCCATTGTACTGTTGCCGAAGGGGAAGATCTCGATCGCGCAGCTCGTCCAGCCGATCGCCAACGACGCACTGGTCTTGTCCCTGGACACGGACTTTGACGGCTGCATGCGGGTGGTGAAGGAGATTACCGAAGACGAAACGATATATCTCGCAAATTCGATGAACTCGCTCCGCATCGAGGGGCAAAAGACCGTTGGCATAGAGATTGTTCAGCAGTTCGACTGGGAGGTCCCTGACGTGATCATTATCCCGGGCGGCAACCTCGGAAACGTTTCCGCGCTGGGCAGCGGGCTTCTCATGATGCGCGACCTTGGCCTCATCACGAAGCTGCCGCGCATCGTTGTTGCCCAGGCAGAGCGGGCCAATCCGCTCTACCGCTCCTATCTCAGGAACTTCGAGTCTTTTGAGCCGATCGAGGCTCAAAAGACGCTGGCGAGCGCGATCCAGATAGGCGATCCGGTCAGTGTCGAGAAGGCGATCCGCACCCTGAAGCAGTTCAAAGGCATTGTCGTGGACGCCACCGAGCAGGAACTGGCTGACGCGGCCGCGCTTGGCGACACCACCGGCATGTTCAACTGCCCGCATACCGGCGTTGCGCTGGCCGGGCTTATCAAACTGCTCAGGGACGGCAGGATCGACAAGTCCGAGCATGTGGTGGTCATCTCCACGGCCCACGGTCTGAAGTTCACTGATTTCAAGGTTAAATATCACGAAGGGGCCCTTGACTTCCCCTGCCGTTTTGCCAATAAACCGATTGAATTGCCCCCGCGCGTAGACGCGGTCAAGGAAGCCCTGCAGCATGCTTTGCAGAAGAGGAGAGAAAAGAATGTCTAAGAAACCGTCAGATCCGAAAAAATGGCACCCCGCTACCCTTGCCATCCACGGCCTGGGCCGCGTACCCCATGCGCACTACGCTGTCTCCACGCCGATTGTGCACACTTCCAACTACTATTTTGACACCGCGGATGAGGTTGAAGAGTTCATGCGTTCCAAGGGCCAGGGCAAGGTGATACGCGAGCACGAATACGCCCGTTACGGCAATCCGACCCAGCAGGAGACCGAGCGCAAGCTTGCCGCCATCGAAGGGGCCGAGCGCGCGGTGCTTTACTCCTCGGGCATGGCCTCTGTCCTGCTGGTGATCATGACCTTCATGAAGCCCGGTGGGCACATCATATTCACCGGCGACTGCTACCGCCAGACGAGGGATTTCGCCATAAACTTTCTCGGGAAGTTCGGCATCGAGCATTCCATCGTGGACCCCACCGCAGAGGCCATCGAACAGGCCATAAAACCCAACACGAACATCATCTTCACGGAATCTCCGACAAATCCCTATCTGCGCGTGCTCGACATCCCGTCCATTGTGAAGGTGGCAAAAGAGCGGAATATCCTGACGATTATCGACGCCACGCTGGCTACGCCGTATAACATCCGGCCTATCGCGCTCGGCGTGGACGTGGTCATCCATTCGGCAACGAAGTACCTCGGAGGCCACAACGACCTCATGGCGGGAGTCGCCCTCGGGTCGGCAGCTCTTATGACCGACCTGTACAAGATGCAGCGCATGATCGGCGCAACCCCGGGGCCTCTGACGTGCTTCCTGCTCGAGCGTGGTCTCAAGACGTTCGGGATGCGTATGGAGCACCACAACACGGCTGGCCTTGCCATCGCCCGCATGCTGGAGGCGCATCCGAAGATCGAAAAAGTCTGGTATCCGGCCCTTGAATCGCATCCGGACCACAAGATCGCCATCGAGCAGATGAAGGGTTTCGGCAGTGTCATCAGTTTCCTCGTGAGGGGAGGCAACGCCGAAACGAGGAAATTCATCGATGCCCTTGAGCTCTTTCTGATTACGCCGAGCCTCGGCGGCAGCGAAAGTCTGGTCACGCAGATGTGGACCATGTCCTTTTTCGACTACCCTGAGCAGTACCGCAGGGACATCGGGATGGTCGACAACCTGGTCAGACTCGCGCTCGGACTGGAAGATGTGGACGACCTCATCGCCGACCTTAAGCAGGCTCTGGACAGCATCTGAACCATCACCGGGGATGTCAGGGAAGTCGAACTCAGATGCCGTGCTTGCGGGGCATCCAAAAGCGTCACTTTCGGGCTAATATGACTATCGGATGATGAAGTCAGCCTGCTGTAAGACATCATTGGGGATTTCAAGGCCCATCGCCTTTGCCGTTTTTAAGTTGATTCCCAGATAAAAGCTTGCTGTTTCCACAGGCAGATCCCGGGGGGGAGTTCCGCGCAGGATATGGTCTGCCAGACGGACTGCCTGCGCCCCTGAAAAGTCGTCTATTGGTCCGTAGGACATGACCACTCCTTCACTGTAATCTACATGTCCCGCCGAGATTACCGGGATCTTCCGCTTTATCGCTTCATTGATGACTGAATCCAAATGAGAGCCGACAAGCCAGGAATGAAGAATGAAGATGGCGTCCGTGTTTTCAGGCATGGACGACAGCGATGCATGCAGTTCTTCAACGGTAGAGACTTCGGAAATTGTGAGGTTAATATTCAATTTCGCTGCTGCCTGTCTCAGGTCTTCCAGGCTGAGTTTTGCGGCGCCGGTATCAAAGGCGATCGGCACAAATATATTTTTTGCGTGAGGCACAACTGCTGATAACCATTCCAATGATTTCTCCGTGCTGCCGCGCAGCTGAATTCCGGTAAGGTTGCCTCCCGGCTCGATCAAGCTCTTTGCCACCTCGGAGGTAACGGCATCATACATGACGAACACAACAGGTATGTTGGTGCCCTCGGTATGCTTTTTGGCCATTCGGGCAGCAGGCGTTGTCATGGTGAAGATCAGATCCACTTTTCTGTTCACCATGTCTTTGATTGCAGCATCAATGATTTTTTTATCCTGGGTCTCGCACTTGATATACGTGACGTTTTTCCCCTCGACATAACCCTGTTTGGGCATGTTATTTAAAAATCCCTGTGCTCCCTCTTTTTCTCCGGGATTGGGATTGACAAAACCTATCACATACGTCTTCCCCTTACAGGCGCTTATCAGCAAGACGGTCATTAATACGGCGATACCTGTTGAAATTAAAGAGCTGTGCATTTTATTTTTTTTCATTTTATCCTCCTGCTGATTCCGACTGTTGGACATTGGGCTATATGACTAACGGATGATGAAGGCAGCCTGCTGTAAGACATCATTCGGGATTTCAAGGCCGATCGCCTTTGCCGTCTTCAGGTTAATTCCCAGGAAAAAGCCTGCTGTTTCCACAGGCAGATCCCTGGTGGAAGTTCCGCGCAGGATCTTATCTGCCAGACGGGCGGCCTGCGCTCCTGCAGAGTCGTCTATGGGCCCGTAGGACATGACCACACCGTCATAGTAACTGACATGTCCTGCCGAGACTGCAGGAATTTTCCGCTCTATTGCTTTGTCTATGACTGCGTTCAGGTGAGAGCCGACAAGCCAGGAATGAAGAATGAAGATGGCATCGGTGTTTTCAGGCATGGACGACAGCGATGCATGCAGTTCTTCAACGGTAGAGACTTCAGAAATTGTGAGGTTAAGATTCAATTTCGCTGCTGCCTGCTTCAGGGCTTCCAGACTATATTTTGCAGCGTCGGTATCAAAGGTAATCGGCACAAATATATTTTTTGTGTGAGGTGCGGTTGCTAACAGCCATTCGAATAATTTTTCGGTGCTGCCACTCAGCTGAATTCCGGTAAGGTTGCCACCCGGAGAGACCAGACTCCTTGCCACACCGGACGCAACAGGATCGTACCCGACAAACACGACAGGTATGTTGGTCCCTGCTGTACGTTCTTTGGCTATCTTGGCCGCGGGCGTCGTCATGGTGAAGATCAGATCCACTTTTTTATTCACCATATCTTTGACGGCAGCATCGATGATCTCTATATCCTGGGTCTCACACCTGATATAGGTGACGTTTTTCCCTTCGATATAGCCATGCTTCGGCATGTTCTTTAAAAAACCCTGCGCGCCTTCCTTTTCTCCGGGATTGGGATTGACGAAGCCTATCACATACGTCTTTCCCTGACAGGCGCTTATCAGCAA
>JAOUFP010000387.1 GCA_029858145.1 Nitrospirota bacterium
TGAAGACACCATTCAGCTTGGCAAAAAGCAGATCAATTCACGCGCCTATGTGGCACGGTTCAATTTTTCAGGTGCTGACCAGCAGAAAAAGGTGGATATGCTGTCCGGAGGAGAACGGAACAGGGTGCATCTTGCCCGCATGCTGAAGGAAGAGGCCAATGTTCTCCTGCTGGATGAGCCGACGAATGACCTTGATGTCAATACCATGAGGGCACTGGAAGAAGCACTGGAAAATTTTGCAGGGTGCGCGGTCGTGATAAGCCATGACCGCTGGTTTCTTGACAGGATAGCTACGCATATCCTGGCTTTTGAGGGGGACAGCAAGGTTGTCTGGTTCGACGGAAACTATTCCGAATACGAGGCTGACAGGAAAGCCAGGCTCGGATCGGCTGCGGAACAGCCTCACCGTATCAAATACCGGCAGTTGACAAGGGAGTAGGCGCGGTGGACAGAGATTACTTCTGAATATACCCTTCGATAAGGATATCTTCGCCGATTTTTTTTGTCTTGACATCCATGAGGCGGTGGGCGTTTTCCAGTTGCCTGAAAGAGTTTCCCCCGACAGCCGGGAACGAATCCCTGCCGCCGATGATTTTGGGTGCGATGAAAAACATGACCTTGTCTACTATCCCTGCCTCAAGGCAATAGGAACTGAGAGATGAGCCTCCCTCAATCAGGAGCGAAGTGATACCTGATTTTCCGAGTTCCTGCATGAGCCATTTAAGGTCAAGTTGTTCGGACTGGTATTCAATAAAGGAGACTCCCTTTTCTCTCAGCATATTCGAGAGCGGTTCTTTGCCGTTCGCACTTCTGGTTACAATTACGGTCTCAGGGGGGCACGCCGTTACGTGAGAATCGGGCATTGTTTCAAGGTTGGGGTCTATTACAACACGCACAGGATTTTTGTAGCCGGAAACCCTGCAGGTCAGCATGGGATTGTCAGCCTTGACCGTTCCTATCGCGGTCATTACAGCATCAACACTTCCCCTGACCCTGTGCACCAGTTTCCTCGCTTTTTCACCGGTGATCCATTTTGATTCACCGGCAGGGGTGGCAATTTTTCCATCCAGTGTCATCGCCACTTTCAGGACGGCAAAGGGCATCCCTGTCGTTATATGCCTGATATATGCTTCATTAAGCTTCTTTGCTTTTTCTTCTAAAATCCCCGGGATAACCTGTATGCCAGCCTTTTCCAGTTCCGCAACTCCCTTTCCCGAAACCTTCGGGTTAGGGTCTTTCATGGCGATTACCACTTTTCGTATGCCTGAAACGATGATCTTTTCCGTACAGGGCGGCGTCCTCTTGTCTTTGTGGCAGCAGGGCTCCAAACTCACATAGAGCGTCGCCCCCGATGCCTTTTCCCCTGCCTTGTCAATCGCTATTACCTCAGCGTGAGGAGTCCCCGCCTTCTTATGGTATCCTTCGGAGAGTATCCTGCCGTTTTTTACAAGAAGGGCACCGACCATGGGGTTCGGACTGGTTTTGCCTCTCGCACGCTCTGCGAGAAGAAGAGTTCTTTTTATGAAAAAAACATCATCCACGGCATTACAGAATAACATAAATATCTTTACTTGTAACAGATTAAGCACTACAATCTATGTAAATTTTCAAAAGATGCATTAAACAGAAGTTATGATATAATCACTATAGGAGGATGGATGGAAACTATTTTGCTGGCAGTTGTTGCTGTTATTGTCTTGATAATCGCTGTTTATTTAATCCCGTTGCTCCTGGAATTAAGGAAAACAGTCATTTCATTGAGAAATACCACTGAAAAAAACCTCAATCCGGCGCTGGAAGAACTCCAACTCACGCTTAAAAGCATAAGGAGCATATCCGATAATGTGAATGCTGTTACGGAAGATGTGAAGGAAGTTGCTGATTCTATCAACGAAATCAGCCAGGGCGTAACCGGTTTTGTGGATTCCCTTAAAACTTCTGCTTTTGTCAGGGCCCTGAGCCTTAAAGCCGGCATAACTGCAGGATTGACTTATTTTTTAGCCAACTTATTGAGAAAAGGAGACAGACTATGAGAGATGACGGGTACAGTTCAGGTTCGGTGCTTTTATCTTTTCTTTTGGGAGGAGTTGTCGGTGCTGGTCTTGCGCTTTTGTTTGCGCCGCAGTCAGGCCGGGAAACAAGACAAAAGATAAGGGAAATGGCAGATGATGTGAAGGAGAAGACATCAGATTACGTGCATGAGGCAAAGGGGAAAGTGTCCTCCCTGGTCGAAGAAGGAAAAGGGTATTATGATGAAAAGAAGTCTATTCTGAAGTCGGCTGTCGAAGCAGGCAAAGAGGCCTACGAAAAAGAAAAGGAGAAATACGCAAAGAGTTAAGATGCATGAACTCTCGATTGCGCAAAACCTTATCGCTATAGTCAGCGAGCAATGTCTCAGGAATGGTTTTCAGGAGATTGAATCCATTCGCATCAGGATAGGAAGGGCATCCGGCATTATGCCGGATGCCCTGTATTTTGCCTTCAACGCGATAAAAACCGATTCCATCGCGAAAAATGCTTCATTGAATATCGAAGAAATTCCCGTTGCAGGGATTTGCAGAGATTGCAGGAATGAGTTCACAGCCGAAGAGGAATATGTATTGTGCTGTCCTTCATGTAAAGGGTCTTCCTTCGTTATAACAACCGGACGTGAACTGGACATTGTGGACATGGAAGTATCCTGAACATTCCTTGCATGAAAAACACCATGACCGAAGACATGAAAGAAATCTAAAATACGACATCAAAGGAGAGGGCACGGGTGAAGGTGAAGGTAGCAACGAAAATACTGGAAGCAAACGATCGCATTGCTCTGGAAAACCGCAGGCTTTTTGATAAAGCAGGGCTTTTTGTAATTAATCTCATGAGCGCTCCCGGCGCGGGAAAAACATCTGTTCTTGAAAAAACGCTTTCGCAAGAAAGCGGGTTAAGGATAGGGGTCATAGAGGGTGATATTGCCGGCAGTGACGATGCCGAGAGAATAGAAAAACTCGGTGCCCCGGTTGTGCAGATAAATACAGGAGGGGCCTGCCATCTTGACGCGAATATGATCTATGAAGTATTGGATGATCTGCCTCTCGGTGAACTCGACCT
>JAOUFP010000026.1 GCA_029858145.1 Nitrospirota bacterium
CCGAGAAGAGGGGGATGTACATGCAGGAGGCGGTACCTGAGGGGCAGGGATTGATGGCGGCGATTTTGGGCCTTGACCGTCAGAAGGTGGATGATCTGTGCCTCTCTGTTGAGTCAGGCTATGTCTCGCCTGCGAATTATAACTCCCCCGGTCAGATCGTTATCGGCGGAGAGAGGCACGCGGTTGAAGACGCGATGAAGCTGGCAAAGGCTGCGGGAGCGAAAAGGGCGATTGCACTGGCGGTCAGCGCGCCGTCGCATTGTGCCCTGATGATAGAGGCGTCCAACAGGCTGGGTGAGCTTCTCGATACCATTGCGATAAGCGATCCCGAAGTTCCCATAGTCAGCAACGCGGATGCCGTATTTCAGATGAGTGCCGAAAGGATCAAGGCTTCTCTCATCAAACAGTTGAACAGCCCCTTATTGTGGGAGGACTCGGTAAGGAATCTGGTCGAGACAGGCATAGACACCTTTGTTGAGGTTGGCCCCGGCAAGGTGCTGTCCGGACTTATCAAGCGGATAGAACCTTCGGTAAAGTTATATAACGTCGAGGACACCGCGAGCCTGAATAAGACAGTCGAGGAGCTGGGCGCCGGGAGCTGAGAGCTCTTCTCACCAGCTTCCGCCTCCCCCTCCGCCGAAACCGCCGCCGGAAAACCCTCCGCCTCCTCCTCCCGCACCGCTGCTTCGCGGGGCAGAAAACATCGCGCCGGAAAGGCTTGACATCGCGGAGCCGATGGAGCGGTTAAAGCTCATGGGGCTGAAGGTCCTGACCCCTGCCGGGGAAACGTACCATTCAGGGGGCTGCTGATAGATCCCCTCAAAGGCGCGTGCCCAGTTGTCGGCAACATTGAGCGCGAGCGCGTAGGGGAAAAATTTCGAGAAGAGGTTATCGTCCTTCATCCGCACGAGCTGGTCTTTCTCCGCCCTGCTGAGGAATTCCTCGAAGCCGAGTATTTCCATATACGCCGCTGAGCCGGACTTTGTCTTGGCAGGCATCAATTTCGAAAAACCGAGCATCGGGAGACCTGACAGTATGCCCGCGAGGAAGGACCGTGTTCCCCCTATGGAATCGCTGAAGAGCAGGCTTATCAGAATGGTTGCGGCTATCGCGGTGATCAGGCCCGCTCCCGCGTAAAGTTGCCGCACTTTATCGGGGCTTACGGTGAAGAATTTCATCCTCGTTAATTCGGTGTAGATTGTCTTCTTCAGGGGGGCGATATGGGTATAAAATTTGTTTTTGAGGTCAGAAACCATTCTGCCCCGCAGGGAGCCGAACAGGCCGGACATGAGTTCCCTCTCGAAAAGCGAGAGCGATTCGTCGGCATCCTTCCGCTTCGCAAGGTAATAGTCTTTTGAGTCGAAAATAAGGCCTTCCTCTTTCGTCTCCTCGATTTTGATATATCCCTTTACGGCAAGGCCGACAATGGTGGCGGTGATGTCCCTGGAATCGAGGGTCTCGTCGACGAGCGTGCCGACCTCAGCAGGACTGAGCGGCGCATTGTTGAATTTCGGAGGCCCGTACATCACCGTCACCGACTCCCTTACCCTCGGATCTCTCCCCCTCCGGTACCAGAGGCTGATCATAATAATCAGTGATGCAACGGGGAGGATGAATATCCAGTTCTGTTCGAGATTGATGAACCAGAGGAATCTTTTGAAAGAGGAGGGCGGACTGACAAGGCCTTTGTCCCAGCCATAGGCAATGGTGAGTCCTTCGCCCGGGAAAAGGCTTCTTCCGGCTTCGAACTCGACGGTGTTGTTGATCGCGCCGTACGTGCAGGCCTTCTCCGATGAGCCCAGTCTTCCGGTATAGCAGGCGGTCAGCAAGGCCTTTGTCTGCTCACCCTCGAGACTGACAGTGCATCGGGCCTGCCTGATCTCTGCCTGCCAGTAATTTCCTGTTACGTTCCAGTAGAGTTCGTCATGGTCGTCAAGGAAGAGGACCGCGTTTTCGACTTTGTAAAATATCTCGTACTTCTGCAGACCGGAGACATAACTGTCAGGGTCGCCGATTCGTATATGAACAACATTTCCCTTATTGATTATCTTTGCCCTTAGTTTGCCGCCATTGGCGTCTTCGACAGAAAGTACTTCAACAGGCGTTTTGATCTTCCTGCCGAGAGAGTCTGTATAGTTGAAAGGTATCTCCCGGTAGATGCCATGCCTCGGCCGGTGGAATTCAACCGTCAAGGTCTCTTTGACGGTGACAGACGAATCCTGCCTGACGAGTATGGATGCAGAAAAGTTATTGATCGTGAAATCCGCTCCACAGGCGGCAGAGGGAAGGAAAACAAGAATAGCGGATACGCCGAGAAGCAGAAAGAAGGGTATCCTGATCATCGGGCGCATGACAGGCCTGTCAGCACCTTAAGAGAAGCTCACTTTTACGGGTTTTCTCTCGACTCCGGGTTCTTCGAGTTCGAAGAATTCTTCTTTCGCGAATCTGAACTGGGCAGCGACGATATTCGATGGGAACGTCTCGGTCAGAATATTGTAATCACGCACGACCGCGTTGTAGTATCTCCTGGCGTACTCGATGCTGTCTTCGAGTTCCTTCAGCTGGGACTGCAGCTGCAGGAAGTTTGTGTTCGCCTTCAGTTCGGGATACGCCTCGGCAACCGCAAACAGGCTCTTGAGTGTCTCGCTGAACATGTTTTCCGCCTTTGCCTTGTCCGCCGGCGAAGACGCCTTCATTGCAAAGGAACGAGCCTCGGTGACCTTCTCGAAAACGGTTTTCTCATGCGCGGCATACCCTTTGACCGTCTCCATGAGGTTGGGGACGAGGTCGTACCGCTTTTTGAGCTGAACATCGATGTCCGCCCAGGAAGACTTCACCGTCGTCCGCAGACGGACGAGTTTGTTGTAAATAGAGATGACAAGGAATATGACCGAAAGCGCCGCGAGCAAAAAGAGGCCTAATAAAGAGAACAGTGCAATCATGCAACCTCCCGGGTTGGTTTCCCTATCAATATAACAAAATAGCACGTTTGATACAAATAAAAAGTTGTCGGATGTTAATTCATTCGGCGCTGCGGCGGGTATTTGATACAACTTGTTACAGATTCAGAAAACGGCAAGGTTTTTCTATTCCCTTTCGACCGATTGCATCTACCACCTATCTGGCGAAGAGGGAAGGACTCCACGGGTTTACCGTTTCGGTGCTGATGGACAATAAACCCATGCTCCAGCTGTTTGAGAAGAAGGGTTTTGTCGTCGAACAAACGCCGGAAGCTGGTGTTTACGAACTGAGAATGTCTTTCAGGGAGAGATGAGGGGAACGACAGTGATAAGCTCTGGGCGGAATGTTAACTGCTTCCGGCTGACAGATTATGCAACTTCTATGTCTTTTGTTAAATGCCTTTGAAAAATGCCGACCAGGAACGCAATGTCTGAAGCGACAAATGCCCCGACGACGAAGGCGACAATAAAAAGAGGGTCAAGATACCCCGAAACAAAAAAGCCAGGAACCTGAAAGAATACCGGCGATGGCAGGCCCTCGATCAAACACGATACAGCGAATGAAACAGGCTGTTTTGGGTATGAATATTTGTGAGTGAGAATTGAGAAAAAAACCGGGACCGAAAAGAAATAGCTATTGGCAATGCGCTCTTGGATATGATCCCAGAATCTTCACGTTATTCAGGCTGCTGATTTCGTCAAATGCTTCTTTTACTTTTAAATCAGCCTCATGGCCTTCTATATCGATGAAGAAATGATACCTTCCGATGGATGTCTTTGCCGGCCGGGATATAATTGACGTTAAGTTGAGTCCTCTGCTTGAAAAAGGCGAAAGAATGCGCACTAACAAACCGGGATAGTCGTTGTCATCCACAACAATGAAAGAAGTTTTGCAGTTATATTCTTCCTTCGGGCTTTGAACAAGCCCTTTCCCGGAAAGCACAATGAAGCGGGTTGCATTGTTTTCGTAATCATTCACATTGGGAAGAATGGAAGGAAAAGCCAAATCGGCATGACAAGGAACAATGGCACCAGATGACACATTATCCTTTTTCAGCAGGTCGAGCGACACCATATTGCTCTCGGTTCTTACGACTGTTACATCTGGGAGGCTGTCAATAAAGTTTCCGCACTGGCCTTCGGCGACATATTGCACAAATATTTTTTTTATGTCCTGCAATGTCTTCGCATATGAAACAAAAGAAAATTGAATCGGCAACACCAGTTCATGCACAATTTCCAGATCGCTGTCCACGAGCAAGTCCAAGACGACTTCGACATATCCTTCTGATAAATTCTCTATCGGCAAAACCCCGAAGTCACATTCTGTGCCTACGGCTTTAAAAGTGCTCTTTATGGATTTGAAATATTTGATGCCGTTAAGGCCCAGCGCTTCCCCGAAAGTATGGAGATACGATTTAGCTGCGAGATCGGAAAATGTGCCCTGAGGCCCTAAGGTAGCTATTTTGGTCATGTCTTTATTTTATCTTTATTGCCCGGTATAACGCCAGGCATGAGCCGTGCGCCCTTGTGTCGTCTCCATGCCCCTGTCAGGCCGCATGCGTCCTGGAAGGACGGGGATGCCTGATCTCCTGTCATCTCAGGAACGCGGTTATCTCGGCGCTGACCTCTTATATTTGTGCAGAACGAACAAAATAACCCGAGAGGCGAAGCCGCATCGGGTTGATTGATGTGTTATCCTTTTATCTTTATATAGTCTGCAAACGATACCGTTTCATTATGATGATAATCGGCATTAATACTACCTTCATACACCACGTAATAAATCTGCATGATCATCGGGTCACTAATCGGTTTACCACAATCAAGGCACCTAGCAGGATTGGAAAATCTCCAACAACCACCCGATGGTGCGGGGAGGAGTAAATCTTCTATTTTAAATTTGTCTTCTTCTTCTTCCAATGCCCACGGATGCCTTTGCCCCACGATTGCCTCATATGTTGAGTCAAAACTACTCCAAACAAAAGTAAGATTTCCGGCGTCATTATATAAAAAGCCCTGATTGGCGAAACCAGCATGATATGGATAGGTTTGAGCAAAGATATTCTCGTGACCGCAACTTGAACATTGAATTATCGTTTTTTTTGCCTTTTTGATTTCATTATGTTTTTTTCTCAGGATAACGCTGCGGTTGAGGGTCACGGGAGCAACACGGCCAAAACTGAAAAAGAATGACGGCTATTCTCGCGTCCCTCTCGATGCTTTTGTTCTGCATGACTGTATATTTCTCAGCTTTTCTTTGTGCCTGCCAGGTATTTGATTCGCGTTTCATTTACTACTTCTACCATTTTCTTCATGCCAAAACCACTAAATCGAATGCCAGAAGGTACATCCGACAAGTCCGATTTAATCAAAATGCCTCTATTAAAAAACCCGACTTTATCAGGTATGTCTTCCATCTTTTCGTAAGGAATAAAAAAACGATGAAACATGACCCGAACTTCAAGACCATCTTTGTAAACTATTAGCCTGAAGAAAGGCCACGAACCATGAAACAAGAAAATCGAGCCTCCACCGGTAAATGAGGCTACAATATCTCTTTTTTTCTGAAAAGAAGAGGGGATGTTGTTGTAAAGAACCGGTCCAAGAAATATAAATAGGAAAAAAGGACCAAAAAGAAAGGGCATAAATTCAGATCTGACATATTTTTCGCCAATAAAAATAATAAGCATGGGGCCTGCAAGCACCACTGCAAATGTGCCGAGAATACCAAACGGAAAGAGAGCTTCCTTATAGCTCACTTGCGGCATTGCACTTTCTCTGCTTATTCTATTCTCCAGTCTCATTGATATGTTTTCTGACTGATATCGAGCTGCTGTGTATTCCCCTTTGACGGGAAGGCGGGAAAGATAACGAACACCAAAATATGCAGGCAATGCGAATTGAGCAACAAAGACGGTAGCAAAGAGAAGAAATACTATTGAGAATGTATTATCATGAAGCGGAACTGCCTTCATTGGGAATACAAAAAACATAAATCCAACAAAGACAACAATCAACAGAACAATTGCTATTTGGCCAGTTTTCTTGCCCCATGGCTCCATTTCTCTGATGCCTCGTGAAGAACGAAAGAAAAGGGCTCCTATGAGCAAGAGAGAGATTAATGCCAGATAAGGATACTCAGGCGGCATATTGAACGGACTTTCCTTAAACGGGGCTATAAAGAAAATTATGAAATACCAAATTGCGCCTACGGTACATATCCAGCCCAATATTTTCATAGCCTTTTGGGCCTTTCCTATATCAGGTTCTCCTGTACGCAGTTCTTTAATGAAATCAAAGAAAGCCATCTTTAGTATCCTTTATTATTATTTTTGCAGAACGATAGCGATAAGGCGCGGTAGTAACCAGCGCGAATGAAAAACAAACAGCGCTTATTCACCGTCGCCTTGATTTAATTGTTAAATCGTTTTTTTTGTCTTCATTATTTTTTGTCTTCATTTCTTAGCTCTGGATGTCTGTCATAAAAACCGTATATATTTTCAAGAGCGCCGCCGCACTTTGGACATATCATTGAAGTAAGCGTCCGCCCGGCAAATGGCTCTCTGCAGTTTAAACATATGGATGTTTGAGGAATTTCGATGCTGTCTGGCAGTGCATCATAATCTTTGCTGTTAATTATCATAAAGAAAATACGAAACATTTTGTACCACGAATAGATTAGTACAACGAGCACGCCCACTATTCCAATAATTACAGCGATCCGTTGAGTTGATTCTGTATACATTTCTCTAATACCACGGCGTGTTAAGGCCATGAATACGCCGCCTGCTGCAAAAAGAGGTGCAGCGAGATATGTAATTAATGCAGTTACAGCGTCTTGCTTTGTTTTGTATTTATTCTTCATTTGTCTTTATTAATATTTGGCGATTTAACGAGATGGCTCTCTTGCCGGGGACAGACCTAAAACTGAAAACGAAAAGGCGTTATTCCCGGTCAAGTGGAGCCTGGTATTATGGCCTTCTTCGTATATGCTCTTTCTTGTCGGATAAAACATCTTCAATATCCTCTTTAAGTCGGAGTTTGCGAAGTTCGTCATGTATCCATAGATCGGTTGTCGCAATGCCTCCCCCCATACCGCCGGAGATTAAACCAGACTCCGGTTTTTGTTCGTAATAAATATTTCCCCCATCCGGATCGTTCCAGCAATAAGAATCTATATCTTTGAGCAGTTGTTGTAATTTTGTTTCATCGCATTTGATTAATAATATTGGACAAACGAGATATATTTGCCCACCATAGTCGCCCTCAAATACGGCGACAGTATTATCATGATGCTGTGCCTCTGATAATGTCTTGAAAGATTGATATGACCTACCGGCAGCGTCTGCCATCATGCGACGGACACCGCTTTGCTGAGGTGGCAATGTTTCGATTTCTATTTTGTCTTTATTAATATTCTTTGCCATAACGAGATGGCTCACTTGCCGGGCCACAGACCTTTGAATTTCAAAGAGAGGCTATTCCCGGTCAAGTGTAGCCTGGTGTTCTGTGCGTTATTGGTTTTAATTATCATTCAAAGGATCGGCTCTCTGTAAATAATTAAGCCAGCCCCACTCATGTCTTTAATAATGATAGTCTCTTTCGTGCGCCACTGCTGCTTAGATTTATATTTTTTCAATCTAAGTTTGGATTCCGTCAGCATATCCGTATATCCGTCGTATTCGAGCCACGCAGCGACATCTGCCTCGGTTTTTACTGCCGTCTTAAAACCGCCATTTTGCGCCTGCGCGGCTGCTAATGTCTTATAATAGACAATAGCCAAGAAGGTGTCGTTCATTTCGCCGAGACTAATTGCCTTTTCCGCAAGCTTGATAGCTTTCTTTCCATTTATAAATTTAGCGACCGGACAAGTTGCATATAACCACGCTAAATTGTTAAGGGCTTGATCATAATTCTGATTTATTTCTATAGCCTTGAGGAAATCGTCGATAGCTTGACCATATTCGCCTTTGCTGTACCATGCAACCCCACGACCGTTGTATGCGATAACATATTTTGAATCCAATTTAATTGCTTTAGAGTACTCCTCAATTGCTCTGTCTATATCCCCCTGCGCGAGCCTCACATTCCCTCTAATGTAATAAGCTGTCGTTAATTGAGGGTCTATTTCAAGAGCCTTTGTGCAAGCTGATATTGCTTCCGCAAAATTGCCTTTGCCGTATCGTTCTCGACAAGTTTCAATATGGGATTCAACTAAGTTAGGGAGTGTTGCATTTTCTTCTCCATACGATGGAGTGTGTAGTATCAGCAAGGACAGTAAGAATAGAATAATATTGATTATATTCATTTTCTAATTGTTACACAGAACGACCGAAATAACCCGAGAGGCGAAGCCGAATCGGGTTGATTGATGTGTTATGTGCTGTCCTTACTTTTAATTAATTTCTGCTTCCTTTATCACCACAAAAGTGTATGCTATTTTGTCTTGCCATGTCTGTTTATTCTTATCCCAAAGCATCCATATGGCGCCAAGACCTAATGAAAACAACGATACGTATAAGCCGATATATCTTAAAATAGCTCTCCTTAATGTAAGTTTTTCATTTGATGTCAGTCTTATCTTAAACAGCATCATTCCGGGTGTCGCATCTTTCTTTAACCAAAATGAAATATAATACGCACCTTCAAATATCATAAACACCACTTGTGACAAAACTAAGGTATTCCCAATATAAGATTTATGGATTATCAATGACACTGGCAAAGTTATGATTACATCAACAATCCATCCTTTCAGTCTTTGCCACAAGTTAGCATATTTCATTTGAATTATTTATTCGCCTTTATATTTTATTCGCACATAACGAGTCTGTAGAAAAAGTCCAAAATCAAGCTGCTTCCCTTTTGTTCTGCTCTTTTTCATTTGTCCCTTTGTTTTGATTCTTGCTCTTCCCCAAGTTGAGCTTTTTAACGCCTCAGTCCTGTCCGGGGCAAGGCTTTTTTCGGTCCTGATCGGTCGTTATTCCTTATTTTTCTTACGCAAACCCTTCTCCATACCGGTGAATTTTGATCAGGTTATGAACAATGCAGTAGAGCCTCCATTGAGTGCCCACTTTCTTTTTCCCACGTAAGGAGAATCTGTCCAGTCCCATGGTGGAGCGGATATGGGCAAAGGGCGGTTCGGCTGTCCCGAGTCTTCTGTTGTAGATGAGTCTGCCCTTTATTGAGTCGATCTTTTGTTTCATCCGCTGGGTAAAGGTATATGGTGCTTTTTCAGAACGTCCCTGAAAGAAGGCAACCTGTCTGGCCTCTGTGCGATCGGGGTGCTTAAGGCACTTCTCCCTCGCTTCACACACCCTGCAGTCTGTCTTTCTCCCGTGGAACTTCATGGCTTTGTATCCGTTGATAAGTACAGTAGCCTTATAATAGAGCCTCTTCCCCTCAGGACAGATGCAATACTTTTTATCATCAGTTATTCTGAATTCCCTCGGATGATAGAGCAGCTTTGTCCCATTGAATTCCCTTTGTTCTTTCCGGGCGCGCTCCTTATACTTGTCGACTTCCGCAAACCTCGGATCTCTCTTCCGAAACTGCGTGTCCGCTATGTATGCGTCTATCCCTTCTTCCATGACCATCTGGATATTGCCCTCAGTATGATATCCGCTGTCGGCCACCAGCTTCGCTTTCTCAAATACGTCCATTTCACTGCCGATCTCTTTAAAATTTCCCCTTGTCCCCTCTATCATCGGCTGAAGAAGGTCATGTTCCTGCGCCGCCCCGAAGGCCTCGGCATGCACGATCACCTGGTGCTTGTCGTCCACCACCGCAACCCCGTTATAGCCCTGTATCACTCCATGGGAGGTCTTCATCTTCGCGCTTTCGTTGTCGGTGATGTTGCTCTTTACGGGCTTGCCTGTCTTGCCGGGCTTGTCGTCGTTGTCCTTAAGCCATTCCTTTATCTTCTTCGCTTTGCTTTTGATGGTGGAAATATATTTTTCTTCCTGCTCGATTGTCCCCTTGTCCTTCTCCTTCATGTCCGTTTCCCGGTGCCTCTTTATGATCTGCCGGACCGCCTTCTCCATCTTCTCTTTTTTATGCCGGAGCTCCTCCTTTGTCCCGCTCCACTCCTTAGAGGCATTGGAGGGCATCTTGCAGCCATCCACCGCAAACATCTCCTTGCCGATCAGGCCCATCTCGTCACAGCAGAGCAGGACTTCAAGAAATAATCTGATGATCTCCTGATCCGCTGATGAGATGAAATCGGCTATCGTCGTAAAGTGCGGCCTTGTGTCTGCAGACAACGCCATGAATACGATATTCTCCTCGCAGCACTGCGCTATCTTCCGGCTTGAGGTGATTCCCCGCGAGTAGGCATAGAGTATGATCTTCAGAAGTATCGCAGGATCGTATGCCGGCGCCCCGGTCTCATCATTGCTGTAGCGCAGGTCAAATACGGAAAGGTCGAGTTCGTTATCTATCAGGTAATGAAGTGTATGCTCAAACGTCCCCGGAAGGATCTGCTTGTCAAAGTGTATCGGTATGAATTTGCCCTGGGAGTAATCGTATTGTTTGTATTTCGCCACTCGTTGCCTCCTTGCTAACCCGTGTGGTCTCATCTTTATACAAGATGAATGGCGATATTATAAGCCTTTCAGGACTTTTTCTACAGCTTCAACGACCATGCTAACCAGCGAGCTCATGGGCCAAAGATGAAAACCAAACCACGTTTATCGCGAGTCTGGTTGAGCAGCTTGTTAGCCATTATTTTCTTCCGATATATGGTTGTGGCCCTCGGGAAGGCTTTTCATTGCCATGCTGACGATGAATTTACCACCCCTGAATAGATAAAGACCGACACCAACGCCCCAAATGCTTGACGCAGCATTCACGTATGTATATTGCTGCTCTTGCATTAGGTTAAAGATTTTCGGGGCGTTAGAATATGCGATGTAGCTTGAAATGGTTTTCAATAAATCAGGAAAGTAGGAAATGACAAGATAAATGCCCAGCATCTTTAGGAATAGCAGTAACTTTTCTTCAATTTGATTTCTATTTTCATTTTCGTCCGGATAAGCGAAGTGATACAGCCGTGCACCGCCGCGAATCAGATAGAACCCTCCGAGAATGAATATCACAGGAAGAAGGCGAGTAGCTATTTTTGTAGCCATCATAATTCGTCTGTAATCCTCATCCATCTGTGTTTGGACAAAAGTGGGAATTGTGGTAAGTAATGTCGGTACTCCGAGGACAAGACAGTAAATACCAAACAATTTGCAGCCCAGTATGAAATAATCCTTTGACTTCATTAATCCCCCTTTTATTTATATTCTACTTTGTGGCTAACGACCATGCTCAGGGGCGCGGTGTACGACAAAAGATTAAAACAAAAAGCGGTTATTCCCGCGTCGCCTGGAGCAGATTGTTAACCTTAGTTGTTTTTAATAATTTCCTCTTTTTTGATGGTTATCATTCTTCCATTCCTAACTTCTTTTTCTTCCCTGATCACCCGACCGCTCTCTAATTCCAGGTATTGGTCTGTTTGTCTTATAAGCTTATATTTCTTACCTGTAAATTTATATGTCGTTTCAATATAGTAAGCACCGGCTCCGCCTTCTTTACAGTGTGAAAATATTTCTTTTTTAGACAATCGAATCTCAGGGTTACAAATATCTTCTAGTATCTTTTCGGATTGGAATTTATTTGTTTTGCGGTTGTATGTCCAATATCTGTAAAGCTCATTCCCTGTAGCACCTGTGAAGCAAAGGAGCTTAAGATCTTGGCAGCCGTCATAATTAATGTCCTCAGCAGTAAAAACTGCTGGTCCTTGATATGGCTCTTCAACACCTTCCGCCGTGATTTGTTGTATTAGCTTACCAGTGCGTTTCTCAAGTACGTTAATTATTATATCGCCGACTTGGTCGTCCCAAGTCAGAGTAAATCGCATTGCTGGAACATCAGGGCATATGCTGAATTCGTAGTTATATTTCAGTGCCTGTTTATTCGCTGTTCCAGCATGAGCAATTGCGCTAGGTGTAAACGCAAGCGCTAGTAAAGATGTAATTGCAGTTATTAATTTCATTTTGAGGTTAACGAAAAAAATAACCCGCGCAGGAAAGCGGACTGCGAAAACCGACCGACGCAATTCTGCGTCGGGTTGATTTGCTGGTTATGTTTTCTTTATATTTTCTTCATCTCCATCAAATTCTTAATGGATGCACTAATGATTTCGACGTTTTCATAATTTTGAGCAAAATCAATAAATGCCCTTTTAAAACGTGGAGAACTATATATCTCAATTAGAGATGTGCCGAATCCTTCTTTAATAATAATTTTGATATTTTCTCCTCGTGTTTTGCAGTATCCTTTTCGTTCTGCTTCAATGATGCCACGCTGCTTATCAGGTTCAATATCCCGTATTCCTTTATATGTTTTGATTGAAGTCAACGCATATTGAAATGCATCATCTTTGTTACATTGAATCTCCATTGTATGTAATTGATTCAAATCATAATCTATTCTGCCGTATTTCTTAAAAGACTTTTTAAAATAAATGTAATCTATTATTAAGTAGAATCCATACATAGCAATCAAAAGGATTATTAAAAAGCTTGCGAAAACAGGAGCTTTCCTCATCGCTAGTCCAAACACACCTATAAGGATATAAAAACAGAACAGTAAAAACAGGGATGAATATATTCCTTTTCTTCTTCTGTCCCAATATGAATTTATCATTTTATTTTTATTCATTGTATTAATTCAAACATAACGAGTCTGTAGAAAAAGTCCAAAATCAAGCTGCTTCCCTTTTGTTCTGCTCTTTTTCATTTATCCCTTTGTTTTGATTCTTGCTCTTCCCCAAGTTGAGCTTTTTAATGCCTCAGTCCTGTCCGGGGCAGGGCTATTTTCGGCCCTGATCGGTCTTTATTCTTATGCAAACCCTTCTCCGTATCTGTGAATTTTGATCAGGTTATGAACAATGCAGTAGAGCCTCCATTGAGTGCCCACTTTCTTTCCCCCTCGTAAGGAGAATCTGTCCAGTCCCATGGTGGAGCGGATATTGGCAAAGGGCGGCTCGGCTGTCCCGAGTCTTCTGTTGTAGATGAGTCTGCCCTTTATTGAGTCGATCTTTTGTTTC